>CAZCQC010000330.1:0-10377 GCA_964500155.1 uncultured Rikenellaceae bacterium
CAATGGAAAGGGAACGGGAGAACATTTCGGAGTTCAGGACAAGATTGATGTATATTTTGCAACCTTTGCCAAATCAATGGCAGGAATAGGCGGATTTGTGGCAAGTAAAAAAGAAGTTATTAACTATCTTCGTTACAATCTCCGGTCGCAGATCTATGCAAAATCACTTCCTATGGCTATGACTCTCGGTGCTATCAAAAGACTTGAGCTTATACAATCGCACCCGGAATACAGGGATAGGCTATGGAACATTGTAAGGGCTCTTCAGAAAGGTTTAAAGGATGCAGGACTTGATCTTGGAAAAACTGAATCGCCTGTAACCCCTGTTTTTATGAAAGGAGGCATAACCCAGGTTACACAGATGATCTATGATCTCAGGGAGAATTATAATATTTTCTGTTCGGTGGTTATATATCCGGTTGTGCCAAAGGATGTTGTTATGCTGCGTCTGATACCAACCGCCGTGCACTCGCTCGACGATGTTGCTTACACCGTTAAAGCTTTTGGAGAGATCAAAAGGAAAATTGATAACGACGAATATCCCCATGAAGTGGCGGATTTTACTAAATAGATCAGATCCCATTTATACTCTAGAGGCTGTCTCAAAAGTGGTTTTAACCACCCCGTCCGCCCGCCGGCGGACACCCCTCCTTTGCAAAGGAGGGGAAAGTAAAGATTAACAATGGATTAACTTTCTCCTCCTCACTGAGGAGGAGTACCCCGCCAGCTGGCGGGGGGAGGTGGTGGACTTTTGATACAGCTCCTTTTTGCTGCAGGCCATTAGTCAGGTCTTAATTTGAACATTTTTTATTCCTATGGGTTATACTGCTGTCAATTCTAATTTTTTGGATAGCCTAAATAATTTTTTCAATCTCTTATATCAGGAATGGAAATCAGTTTAGATAAGAACCGGAAAGCTCTTCTGAAAGGGTATAACATGTTACTTTATTTTACAGGCAGTATGATAATGTATGAGCCAGTTGAAGAATGTGTGGATGATTTCTGGTCGAAAGGGATTTTAAAAGCCCTTCCTGTAAAGAGCACTAATCCGCGATTTAATACAGCTGCGTCACTGCTGAGGGCATCGTGCAAGGACAAGGCCACTTGCAGAAGCATTCTGCAGGAGGATTTCAATAGATTATTCTCGCCTTCCGGATCACCTCTGGCCGCGCCGGTAAAATCAAATTATACCGATTCATTACCTACGGATATGCCCGGTACAGAAAATGTTAGTGATTTCTATAATGCCTATGGCTGGATGAAAAGAACCCGATATAATATACCTGATGATAACCTTGGAATAGAGCTTCTTTTCCTTACTCTTCTGAATGACAAGTATATTTCTCTCGAAGACGAGGTATGTTCTTCTGAAATGAGAAATGAGATAAGAAGGTTTATTAACCAGCATATCCTATCGTGGATCCCTGACTGGAACAACAGGATGCAGGAATATGCCGGAACACTCTGCTATAAAGGAATAGCTACCCTTATCTATGCATGTTGCGAAGATATTTATGACCTTATGGGAAATCCTAAACCTGAAATGAATTATACAATGGAATTTAGAAATTAGGATTGAAAAAATTGATTATTGCACCAATATAAAATTCTCTCCAACCTTCCGATATCTGAGCAAACTCATCATCCGGTATATTGGTATGCTCAACCGTAACCTGGGAGTTTTCTCCATCAGCATTAATAAGGATCGTAACAATAGATTTCTCAGACCGATCACCAAAGTACCATTCCTGAACAACTTTCCTGTCCTGAACAAATTCCAGGTTTTTTCCTACGATATCACCTTCCCAAAGGGAAAATTCTGATTCAGGTTCAGTTGACATTTCAGCATGGTAGCCTGACCACAGTTCTATTGTATAAGGATTTGTCATTGCTGAATAAATATCAGAAGGCTCAGCATTTATCTTAAATGTCTTTTTAAATGTTTTCATATGTCTGGATTTTCTCTGTGTAACCCTGTGCTTCCTGTCCCCCCACCCCCTAAAGGGGGCTTTACATACAAGGTGTTAAATACCCCCCTTCATGGGGGATGGGGGGCTTTTAACTATGCACTCTGATAAATAACGCTCAGCATCGATTGCAGCCATACATCCTGATCCGGCTGCTGTTACTGCCTGTCTGTAAACCGGATCCTGGACATCTCCGGCTGCGAATACCCCCTGGATCTTTGTCTTTGAAGAACCTGGAATTGTTTTGATATAACCTGTTCCGTCCGTTTCAAGATATTCTTTGAAGACATCGGAATTGGGAGTATGCCCTATTGCTAGAAAAAACCCATCGATCTTTATTTTTACGATCTCCTCCTCAGGGGTGTCTTTCTTTTTAACAAGAACAGCTCCCTCAACGCCATTTTCTCCAAAAAGATCTATTGCCTGGTGTTCCCAGAGTATCTCGATGTTCGGAGTATTAAATACCTTATCCTGCATTGTTTTTGATGCTCTCAGCTCATTTCTTCTTACAATCAGATATACTTTACGGCATAAACCGGCAAGGTATGTTGTCTCCTCTGCTGCTGTATCCCCTCCTCCAACAACAGCCACGTCTTTTCCTTTATAGAAGAAACCATCACATGTTGCGCATGCAGAAACCCCCATACCGGCATAACGCGACTCAGCTTCGAGTCCAAGATACCTTGCAGTTGCTCCGGTGGCGATAATTACAGCATCTGCCTCAATTACTTTATTCTCATCTAATATCACCTTATGTGGCTTGCCAGAAAAATCGACTTTTGTGGCAATCCCGAATCGGATCTCTGCACCAAAACGCTCAGCTTGCTTCTTAAATTCTTCCATCATTTCGGGTCCTGTAATTCCATTTGGATAACCCGGAAAATTGTCAACCTCAGTTGTCGTTGTCAACTGCCCGCCCATCTGAAGACCTGTATAGAGAACAGGACTAAGGTTAGCCCTGGCTGCATAAATGGCTGCTGTATACCCGGCAGGACCTGAACCTATTATCAGACAGCGGACCTTTTCAATACTTTCAGTATCTGGCTGCTGAGAATCTTTTGAAAGATCGAGAGGTTTAAAAATATCCATAAAACTTAATATTTCTTGCTTCAGCAAAATTAATTTTGCAATTCAATTAATATATGATTGTCAGCAATCTTTTTTACTCTACCGGCATTTTCAAATGCCTCACCCGGCCATTTCTTTAATTCAAGAAAGTTCTTATATGATCCTTCATTAGTGAATTTAACCGAGATAGTTACCCTTTCGTTGTTCACAATGACTGCAGTAAAATTCTCAACTCCTTTAAAATAATCATCAAGATCGGGTGAACCGTTAATAATCCCAAGCTTTCCTTTTGCAAGGATACACTTTGTCTTTAAAATCTCCGCATTAATTCCCGGCAGAAAAGAGGAGAGATCGATCTCATCATCACTGATTTTGTCAGTAATTATTTTACCTATGGTTACTGAAGCAATGCTGTCTGTTTTTGTTCCTGTTCCATTTACTATACTTATGTAGTAAGGGCCCTTGCATATCTGCAACTGGTATTTTGTCCGGCAGGTATATTCAGACAGTGCGGGCATGTCAAGACATCGGTATTTTGATACTGAATAAATCCCGAATGCCTCTTCAGAACCGTTCATCTTATAAATTTCTGTCTTGTATTTTCCATGCATAAATTCTATTTCCATAACCGATAAGACTGAAAAGCCATATTCCAGATAGAGTTCAGCTCCCCCGTCGATATAACCGTAAAGCGCCTCACTGCTAAATGTTCTTGAAGAGGAAAACCTGGCTTCTGGCAGATCAGCTTTGTTAACCATTGGAAAATCTTCAGTAATCTGAGAGAAACTAAAAGGAGAAATAAGAAATAAATGAAATAAAAGGATTATCAGTCTATGCATTTCAATTTTATGTTCAAAGTTCAAGGCTCTATAATCTGTGGCGTGAATCTGCTATTAATATCAGTAGTGAGGAAAACAAGTCCCCCTTTGAAGAGCCTGCCCCGCTTCGGCGGGGGGGCAGGGGGATGTTTTAACTCATATCAAAGACCTTCAAATCAATCTTATTTTTATCCGAAACTCCGAGTCCCAGTTCTGTGGCCATAGTAAGAAACGTAAGTGACTCAGGTGAAGCAGCTTTCTGCAGTCCCTCGGCTATTCTTTTTTCAGCTATTATATCATAGCCGATCCTGTCCATTGCCACCGGATCAGAAGAGACCAGCATGGAATTATAATTACAAATAAACTGAGGATTGGCACCCGGCCCCCCGTTGAAACAGCCCCTCAGTCCGTCGCAGATATTCAGGACGGTTTTATCTCGTAACGGAGCAAAAGCACACACCTCCGCACACGTGTCATTCCAAAGTTTTGCATGAAGTCTGCCGGTATTTGACACAGAACCAAAAGCTAGGTTCTTCATAGCATTAGTGATAGAACTACCCGCGTTTTTTAAAACAGGAATATTAATGATTTTATCAACCTCCTTTGTCACGATCTTTGTGAAATATGAGAACTTGCCTCCGTTGACCATATATGGCATAGTTTCTGCGTCGTATTCACCTTCTACATCGGCCCAATAGTACCACTCCTTATCAATATTCCTTTCCCCGTAAAGCTTTCCGTTCTCATCAACAAATGAGCCTTTTTCATCATGCAACTCTGTTCCTCTGATTACAATCCCGGGATAATTTTCCTGAGTAAATCCTGTATCCTTCAATTCCATATCCCTTCTGTCCCAGATTATTATATCACTTCTATCAATGCCGCTTTCAGTTAATTGTTTAACAACAGATTGTACGACCGCATGACTCGTAAAAAGGAGTTTTCCGGCAACAGGATTAACTTTCAATCCAATTTTTTCACCTGGTTTTACAAACATTCTCCAGGCTTTCTTAAGATTCTTCTGTCCGGTAAGTTCGAGCATCGATCGCTGAAGCATCATGTATGCAGCTGCTTCAACAGGAACATCATTTACAACTGAATTAATGTTTTTTACCAGTATAACCTTACCAGGAAACTTTCCCGGCATTGAGGCTGATGTTCTCGGATTTTTTGCAGCATCACGGATGTTGGTTGAAGGTTTTGAAGTTGCCTGCACCCGGTTCGTTGAGATTCCTGAAAGTGGTTTGACTGCAAGAGATGCCCCTCCTGCTCCAAGGATTGTAAAAAATCTTCTGCGGTTCAGAGTTCTTCCTTTCATATTAAACATTATTATTATTCAAAGTAAAGATAATTAAATATTCATTGGCTTGTAGTCCAGGGCGCTGGGAGCAGGGTGCAGGGTGCGAGGTCCGAGGTGCACGGAACAGCTTATTGGTTTCCGGATTGTTCGCCATGGCTCTTACGGAAATCCTCTTCGTTATCTAACTCAGGTGACTCTATCAGTGACTCCCATCTGAATTCTTTATCATATGGATCAAGGGCCTTTTGAGGATCGAAAATCCTGTCATCAACCATTTCTGCTGAATAAGGTTTAAAATCAGGCTTGTCGGTGAAAAAATCCTGTAAAAGGGTTGCTGTCGCATCGAACTGGTTTAATGGCGGAATATCGCAGATATTATAAATGGTTTTAAGGATAGCTCCGAAATTTGCATGTGTATGAGACACATATCCCCTTTTAATCCAGGGACTTATCATCATTAGCAATGAACGGTGGGCATCAATATGATCTCTCCCGTCCTGCGCGTCATCCTCGGTCACTATTATAAGCATTTCTGGCCACCATTTTGAATGGCTGAGCTTTTGAATAACCCTGCCTAATGCCAGGTCATTATCAGCCATATAAGACTCTCTGAACGGATATCCGTCTTCGATACGCTCTGAAGAACCATGATCATTTGGTATGATCATGGTTACTACAGATGGAAATTCTTCTTTTCCCGACAGCCACTTTTCATTAAGCTCCTCTTCGAACATATCTATACGGAACTGATCAGGAACACTGGTATTATATGTTGCATACTTTCGGGATGTTCTGTCAAAAAGAGGCTTTGGCATCGGGAACATTACCCCCATTTTGATTCCGGTGAACTTATGCCACTGCTGTTCCTCCGCTCCTGAAAATTCAAATCCCTGACCAAAATTGAAAAAATCTATACCATTTCTCGACAGATGCTCCCACATTCCTCCTGCTTCATTATAATCCTCAGGATAGACCGCACCTGATGAGCCTGAGACAAATTTTCTTCCCGGAGCCGGACTTAGCAGATTTCTTGTAATATCCATAGAACTGTTTATCTCAACCCATTCATTGGGATAGGTGCCGACCATCCATCTGTGTCCATGGACAGAAGCATCCGAATCACAATAGAAATTATCGCTTACAGCGAATTCCCGGGCGAGTTTCTGGTGGTTTGGCATTACATTTACATTAGAAACCAGCCGTGTTTTATCTCTGCTGGCCACATTTACTTTCATCCCATACCTGGCCAGTGATGGGTCTGCCTCAGCATTTTGAAGTTCCCCGTAAACTTCATCAAATGTTCTGTTTTCCTTTGTGATATATACTATATGCTTTATAGGGCTTTTTCTTAAACCGGCAAAAGGAGGAAGCGGGTTTTTTCCATCATCTTTAATTTGAACTTCTTTAAATGTATTATTTATTACCTGTTTTGTTGCAAGGTCAAGATCAGCCAGTTCAAGATTTATTTTCTCAAATGTGCCAAGCATTATATCACCAACATATGTTCCAGACTTTGTAAGCACGAACTGATTCCCGCCGTTAGGCCCGGATCCAAGCCCGCGTGCAGTGACAACATATAGAGTTTTATCGTCGGGAGAGATCTGGAGTTTTGTCGGGAACCAGCCTGTTGGTATATAACCCAGGACAGAGAAAGTTCTGGCATCAATCACTGCAATGGCATTTAAGCCGCTGAGAGCTGCATATAATCTTGTTCCATCGTTACTAAGTTCAATCCCGAACGGTATCAAACCCCTGAACCTGTCAATTCTTTTATCGATATCCAGTTTAATAGTCCCGGTTGTTTTACCAGAAACCGGATCCAGCACAGAAATGTTATCATTCGTGGCATTGGTGACGAATACATGATTTTGCCCTGCAGCAATTGAATTCGGGCTTGAGCCTCCTACAATTTCAAGTCCTTCAACCATTTCGCCCATCCTGTACCCTGTTTTCTCCTTGGAGATGACCTTGTTGCTGTCGAGGTTAATAGTCCATACGGATACTGCTTCCGGAACACCCGGATTACCCAGTCCGGGGATAGCCCTGCCATTTATCAGTACACCTTCTTCTGCTTCTCTGGATGGCAACCCATAAGGAGGAAAGTCTAGTCCGGCCTCCTCAATATTTTTATCTGTCAGTCCGGGTGCAACAGGATAATCAAATATTCCGGTATTAGCGACATAGGCAAATTTACCATCGGGAGAGATGTCTAATCCCAGAGGAAAACGTCCAACAGGAATGCTATGTAATATTTTATTGACCTCAATATCCACGATAACCATCCTGAAGTTGAACTGATCAAGAATAAAAAGTCTCTTTTCATCGTCCGATAACCTTATATCACCGACAAAACTATCAAAGTAATCACGGTTTCCGCAGGGACCGTTAATTGTAATCCGTTTTGTATCCTCCAGTGTCAGCAAATCCAGAATTATAATGTCACCGCTGTCGCCTCCGCTTAAATAGGCAGTTTTGTTATCTTTTCTTAATGCTGCTCCCATATAAGAGCCTTTGTCATTAAATGGAGTAATTCCCTCTTTGAATGTTTTGTTTACTGTGTTAACAAGAGTGAGAAGGTTATTGTGAACGGAGAGTGCCAGGGTTCCATCGCGAGACAAAGCCAAACCAAAAGGATCCGGCGGGATGCGGACAAATTCTCCGAAAGGCTTTACTAGTCGTCCGCTTGGGATTACGCTTTCACCATTTAAGTTTATTTCACAATAACGATTTATTCCAGGTACCTGGAGAGTTGAGACAGTCTGTTTATTATCACAGGATAAAAAGAGTATCATTGAAATGACTGGCAGAAGTATTTTCATAGCTTTCGTATTTGTTCCAATATTACCAATTATTCAAAGTTAAGTTGTTTTCCCTTAAGGTTATCAGTATAAAATTTTTCTGTTCGGAATTCTTGATTAAATTTGCAGAGGTTATACCGCCTTTGCCGAGGCTTCGGCGGTTAAATCGGGCTGTGGTAACAAAAAGCGTGATAGACTCCGTTGGCTAGCGCATCACGCAGGGCGTGAGGGCCGTCTGTTCGAGACGAAAAATGGCCAGGTAATTTTCGGGGTGTGGTCACGTAAAGCGTGATAGACTCCGCTGGCTAGCGCATCACGCAGGGCGTGAGGGCCGTCCGTTAGAGACGAAAAATAGCCAGGTAATTTTCGGGGTGTGGTCACGCAAAGCGTGATAGACTCCGTTGGCTAGCGCATCACGCAGGGCGTGAGGGCCGTCCGTTCGAGACGAAAAATAGCCAAAGTAATTTTCGGGGTGTGGTCACGCAAAGCGTGATAGACTCCGCTGGCTAGCGCATCACGCAGGGCGTGAGGGCCGTCCGTTCGAGACGAAAAATAGCCAAAGTAATTTTCGGGGTGTGGCGCAGTTGGCTAGCGCACTTGCATGGGGTGCAAGGGGTCGTCTGTTCGAGTCAGATCACCCCGACGAAGAAGAAAGGGGCGAATTACCTGCCCCTTTTGTTTTCCTATTATATTATGTATAATACTTACATTCTATACAGTCCCAGAGTCAAAAGATTTTATACAGGCCATACTGAGGACATTGAACGACGGTTAGAGGAACATAATCGGGGCAAAACTCCGTTTTCTGCCAAAGGAATGCCATGGACACTGATTTATTCCAAAGAATGCTCCTCAAGAACCGAAGCCATAAAACTTGAAAAATTCATTAAAAAAAGAGGTGCTGCCAGATTCCTCAATGATAATAATATCACAGTTGGATAGCGCATCACGCAGGGCGTGAGGGTCGTCCCGCTTCGCGGGATCACCCCGACGAAGACAGGATGAGGTTTTGCGAATTTGTAGAACCTATTTTATTTTATCTATTTGCAGACAATTTGCAAACATATATTTCGGTATATACTCTGTTAATAAAAAACTCCTGTTGAGCTGGACCGGAGATGTGATCGCCTGACCTATAATTGAACATGAGCCATGTAGTAAAAAATCGTCGGGGCCAGAAACAAATTTATTTTGCAGCTGAAAACAAAAAGCCCCCGGAGTTGATTTCTGAAGGCTGGCAACAAGTTATTGTTATCAATAATAATTAATCCTGCAAACAACGTACAGAAAATCCTAATCTTTTTTCATACTTCCCACTGGATACAACAGGTGTACCCCAACTTATTTCTAATGCCCATGCATTAGTGTCAGAGTACTCTGTTGAACTCCACCAGTATCCTACCTCATATTCTCTTCTGTTAGCCATATGATCAAAAAGATAATCATGCAAGCCACCTGGTAAAGCTGTAAAACCACTTTCATTGGTTTCAGTGTTCCCTTCAGAAAAGGGATAGCATCTCCAAGAATCTTCTCCACAGAGTTCTTTTAGCTTATCACCTGCCAAGCTTACTCCTCCAAGATAATCTGTTAAAGTTACCCACTCTGCATCTGAAGGCACATGCCAACCTGCAGGACATACATTGCGGATATCCTTTACTGCATACCAGGTATATAATCTGCCAAAAGAAGAAACATACTCATCATTCATATCAACGTCAGGCCAATGATATTTTGATGTAGGATCATTGGAAATTAGGGTAAATTCTGTTGGTGTTGATCCAATAAGATCACCATTAATATATCTGGTTGTTTTGAGATTTTCTACCATCCAAGTTTGTGTCCCTATAATTTTTGAGGTGTAAACATTACCATCAGCATCTTTTATAATGTTATCCTCATCCTTACAACAAGAGTGGACCAGGAAGATAAACAGAATAACATATGAGATTTTAAGCAGATTCTTCATTCCTGCTATATCTAAAAACTATTTGCTCTGTCAAAGTTACACCAGCAAAAAGCCAAAGTCAATTTTATTTAAGCAAATGCCCCCGGAATTGATCACCAGGGCTGATAAGGAGTTATGGTAAACGGAGGAAATTAATCACTTATATGGAAAGGCCAGACCATGCAATCCCAGCTAAAACGGGAGATTAAAGCGACCCCGTAAATTAGTAGTATTGTTAAAAATATATCGAATTTCAGTGAATTAGTTTATGTATCATGATAAGTATTTTACCTACAGCGATAAATACTTACCTACATATCCAACTGACAATGGCTGGAGGAACTGGGCGTGAAGGTCTGTTTCAGTCCTATACAACCTACTGTTAAGTTATTGATAGATCTGGACCAGTCAGCCAAAGGCAAAATAAATTTTATTTGATAAAATTTATAATTTTGCCTCCATGAATTCAATACCGAATCTT
>CAZCQC010000331.1:0-3309 GCA_964500155.1 uncultured Rikenellaceae bacterium
GGAAAATTTTGTTATATAAATATTTTCCTGTTTCTTTGTTGGAAAATATTATATAAAATATATTTTCCAATATTTTACTGTATGAAAGATGAAATTCTTCATTCAGCTCTCAAACAATTCCTGAAATACGGCATCCGGAAAATGTCGGTCAGTAAACTCGTTGATCCCCTGGGCATTTCCACAAAAACATTTTATAAATATTTTAAGGACAAGGAAGAATTACTGGAAGAGGTATTGCATCTTCATTATAATCAGCAGTACCAGTTGCTGGAAACCTATTCCGCAGATCAGAATGTTGTTACTTTGATTTTTGACATCTGGCATGCAGCGATAGAAGGAGAGTACAGTGTAAATAACAAATTTTTTCACGACCTGCATTATTACTATCCTGAACTTGAAAAGAAAACAGAAGCTGCAGTCGGTCACAAGTTCTGGAAGAAAATTGAACAAATTGTTCTTGAAGGGATTAAAGGAGGTCTCTTCAGGGAAGATATCCATCCGGAAATTGCAATGGAGGGAATAGCTGTATTATACGGTTCTGTTGCTCGGGAGCGGGAGTGTAAATAATTCCGTGTTTCAACTCATGAAATTTTCCTGAGTACAATAGTCCTTTGTATCAGAGGCCTTTGCACACGGAAAGGTATCAGGCATCTGGATAAGCATATTTCAACATTGGAGTCATCCGGTGTGAACAGGTTAATACAATAAAATTTATCAAACTATAAATATTTAAACAATTCAAAAACAATTATTGATTATGAAAAAAGTAACTGTAATTCTTGCAGGAGTATTTTTCCTTCTAATTTCGTCAGGTGCAAATGCACAGGCCAAAGCCGTTGCTGATTCACTTTCCGGAGAAGCATATTTCATTGGCAAATGGAATATTCTGGCTAAAAGTTTACCGCAGGGAGATACCAAAATGGTGATTATTATTGAAAAGAAGGAGGGCAAACTTACCGGAAATATTTCTGATCCTGCCAGTTCGGAGGGACCAATGGAGTTTACCTCAGTCACAATTAATGGTAATGTCCTTAATGCAGTATTTACTGCACAGGGTATGGATATACCTCTTGACATTACGAAAAAAGATGATAAGAATATTACAGGCAATATTATGGGAATGTTTGATATTGAGGGATCGAGGCCAAATTAAAGGCAATTAAGATCTTTGAAGCGAACAAAATAAGCAGATCATGAAAAAATTTGTTTTACTTTTTCTTACTGTATTTTTGTCTGGTATCACATATACTCAGGTAACATCTGTTCCCCATCTTGAAAAGCAGGGAAATGCTGTAAAATTAATTGTCAGGGATAAACCCTTTCTGATACTTGGGGGTGAGTTGCATAATTCAAGCGCCTCAGGAACCGCCTATATGAGACCCCTCTGGGAACGAATGGCTCAAAAAAACCTAAATACGGTTATCGTTCCAGTTTACTGGGAACTGCTTGAACCGGAAGAAGGGAAATTTGATTTTACCCTGGTTGATTCAATGATCATTGGTGCCAGAAATAAGAACCTGCACCTGGTTATTTTATGGTTTGGTTCCTGGAAGAACGGGTACTCAATGTATGTACCGGGATGGGTAAAAAATAACCAGGAAAAATATCCCAGAGCAAAAAATAAGGATGGACAATCCTTCCAGATGTTGTCGGCATTTGGTGATAATTCAATGAAGGCAGATGCCGGAGCATTTAAAATGCTTATGAAACATATCCGTGAAACAGATGAAGCATATCAGACAGTAATAACAGTTCAGGTCGAAAATGAAATAGGGTTATTCATGACCGACCGTGATTACTGCGATGATGCAAACAAGGCTTTTTCGGACCCTGTGCCGGACGATCTGATGAAATATCTCATTTCGAACAAGGGAAAACTGCAACCTGAAATTGACAGTGTATGGAAGGCTAGTGGTCACAGGAAATCAGGCAAATGGGAAGAAGTATTTGGGAAAAGCATAACTGACAGAAAAAACTGGAAATCGCTATCATCTTTAACTGAAGAGCTATTTACAGTTTATCATTATGCCAGGTATATCGAAGGAATTGCTTCAGAAGGAAAGAAAGAATACCCATTACCGATGTATGTCAATGCGTGGATAAAACAACCCGGAAGTGGAAGTTATCCCGGCAAATATCCGAATGGTGGACCTATACCGCATACCCTCGACATATGGAGGGCAGCGGCACCATCAATCGATTTCATCGCCCCGGATATTTATGTTTCTCCGGATATTGCCATTTACACGATAGAACAATATCATCGTCAGGGCAATCCTGTTTTCATTCCTGAATTCAGGCATGGTGATGTGTCAGCTCATTTTGCTTTCCGGGCATACGGACAGCATGATGCAATGGCTTTTTCTCCCTTTGGTATAGATGACTCAATGCCGGAGGATGATGCGATCACAAAAACTTATGCTGCTCTGTCACAGGTTCAGGCTCTGATCCTGGAGCATCAGGGAAAGAAGACAATGGCAGGAATCTATGTTGATTCTTTGAAACCTTCACAGGAATTTGACCTGGGTGGATACCGGATCATGGCTCAGCTGGGAGGTGGATCCTATGCTGAGCTTGCCGGACTCACCGGAAGGACAAAAAAAGCCACTTCTGCAGGCGGGCTGGTATTCAGTATAGGAAAGGATGAATTCATCGTAACAGGAAAGGATTTCAGGCTTTCATTTAATCCTTTAATCCCTGATGCGAAGAAACCTTTTATCGATGTTGAATATATGGATGAAGGGACATTTGCTGATGGCAAATGGATGACCACAAGAAGGCTGAACGGAGACGAAGGTACAGGCGGAGGAGATTATGGCTTCGGTTCAGGAAATTCCATGAAATCAGGAAGACTTAACTTCATGAAGCAACCTGATGATAATTATAGTATTGTCCGGTTTAAGATGTACAGATATAAATGAAATATTTTACATTTGTTTGCAATAAAACGGATATCCCGGATGTCTGTAAGATTGATGCGCGTATATTATTTAAAACTAATTTTATAAAAATTATGAAGAGATTTACAGGTATTATTGTTATTGTGGTTTTAGCGCTGATCGTCACGTCTGTGGCGCTTTCAGCGGCACCCAAATCAAAAAAGCACCTCGGAATAGCCACTTATTCGGTAAAAGGCCTCGAATCTGACATCGAAGGTTCTTTCAAAGCACTTGCTGCCGATGGATATGTCGTAATGGAGATTTCCAACTACAATGCCGGCAATGGTACAGTTGCAGGTTTCAAACCCGCTGAGTATGCCGCCCTGGCTGAGAAATACGGTCTTGATATTATTTCAAGCCATGCACGTGC
>CAZCQC010000332.1:0-2914 GCA_964500155.1 uncultured Rikenellaceae bacterium
GATCCTGCACGCAGGGCAGGCAATGAAATGCTCTACCAGATGCAGGCACTGCAGGTCATTGAAATCCTTAATCGTTATGAGATAAAAAAGATTATAACCACATGTCCGCACTGTTTTAATGTTTTTAAGAACGAGTATCCTGATCTTGGTGGAAATTATGAGGTGATCAATTATTTACAGCTTTTAAGCAGGTATATTGAAGATGGCCGGCTTAAAATTGACAGGGGACCAATGAAAGATATAAGCATAACTTTTCATGATCCATGTTATCTGGGAAGGGCAAATGATATTTATTCCGAACCCCGTTCAATAGTAAGATCCCTGACAGGTAATTTTACTGAGATGAAAAGGAACAAGAGCTTTGCATTATGCTGTGGGGCAGGTGGGGGCCAGATGTTCAAGGAGGCAGAGAAGGGGAATAAGGAAGTTTTCATTGAAAGAACTGAAGAGGCACTCGACACAAAAGCCAGTCTGGTTGCAACTGCCTGCCCCTTCTGTATGACGATGATGACTGACGGACTTAAATATAAGAATAAGGAAGAGGAGATAAAGAATCTGGATATCGCGGAGTTGGTGGCGAAGGCGATGGTGGAATAACCTCTTAACCATTATAAATCCACCCCTCAACCCCCCGGAGGGGGGCAAGGAAGGCGAATAAATTTAAAGTCCCCCTTGGGGGATTTAGGGGTAAAAAATTAATAATACAATCTTTAACAAACCAATATGGAAACCAGAAAAATCTTGAAAAGCGGAGAATTCCTTGTAAGTAAAGTTGAGGCAAAGGATATTTTTATTCCCGAGGAATTCAATGAGGAACAAAGGATGATCGCCCAGACCTGCAAGGATTTTCTTGTTGCTGAGGTATATCCCAATCTTGTTGCTCTTGAAAAAAGTGACAGGGAACTAATGAAAGTAATTCTTAAAAAATCCGGGGAACTTGGAATGATGGGCATTTCTATCCCGGAAGAGTATGGCGGTTTCGGACAGAACTTTGTCACACAGATGCTGGTTGCTGAAACTACCGGGGCAGGTTATTCCTTTTCTGTTGCATATATGGCCCATTGTGGAATAGGTACCCTGCCGATAATGTATTACGGGAACGAATCCCAGAGACAACAATATGTAACCAGGCTTGCTGCGGGGGAGCTTATCGGAGCTTACTGCCTGACTGAGCCCGGAGCCGGGAGTGATGCCAATTCGGGAAAAACAAACGCCAGGCTTTCAGAGGATGGGAAAAACTACATTATTAATGGTCAGAAAATGTGGATCACAAATGCCGGTTTTGCAGATACACTAGTGGTATTTGCCAAGATCGACAATGACAGGGTGCTTAGTGCATTTATTATTGAAACAAAATACCCCGGTGTAGTTATCGGACCCGATGAACATAAAATGGGCATAAAGGGATCATCTACCGCACAGATATATTTCAATGATGTAAAGGTCCCTGTTGAAAATCTTTTGGGAAAGCGTGGCGAAGGTTTCAGAATTGCTCTCAGCATACTCCATATGGGCAGACTTAAGTTGGGTGCCAATGTAATTGGGGCTGCTAAAAAGGCGATCAACGACTCGGTAAAGTACGCAAATGAACGGAAACAATTCGGAGTTCTTATCTCAACTTTCGGTGCAATAAAGCATAAGCTGGCAGAACAGGTTATTCGTCTTTTTGCTTCGGAGTCAGCTGTATACAGGGTAAGTAAAGACATTGATGATCTGATGGAGAAGCTTAAATCGGAATGCGGCGACAAGGGAAGAGCTGCTATTGAAGCAATAAGTCATTATGCCGTTGAAGCAGCAATTCTGAAGGTAGTCGGTTCGGAGATGCTTGATTTTATCGCTGATGAGGCTGTCCAGATACACGGAGGTATGGGATACTCAGCGGAGATGGACGTGGAAAGAGGGTACCGCGATTCGAGAATAAACAGGATTTTTGAGGGCACAAACGAAATAAACAGGCTTCTGGTTTCCGATACTGCTATGAAACGGGCAATGAAAGGAGATTTTGACCTCTTCGGGGAAGCTGAGAAGCTCTTTAATGATCTGGATAAGATTGACAGTGGAAAGAATTCAGACGAAACTTATTTTCAGGAAAAGAGCAGATATATCAGCAACTACAAAAAGATCATTCTCCTTTGCATGCACGGGGCAATGAAGCAATTCGAAAAAGGTCTTGTTCATGAACAGGAGGTGATGAACAATATCGCTGAAATGATGATGGAAACATATCTTTCCGAATCGCTTGCTTTGAGAGTTGAAAAGCTAGAGCTGTTGAATGGTTCTGTTCCGGTTTACAGAGATATGCTTGATGTAAACGTCTATGATACAGCGGACAAAGTAAGAAAATCAGCAACTGATGCCGTATGTTCATTTGCCTCTGCTGAATCATTGCCGAAACTGGTAAATGCAATTGAGATCCTTTCGAAAGTCAACTGCATAAACATAAAAGATGCAAGAAGAAGGATAGCTGATAAACTTATTGAAGACAACTCTTACAAGTTTTAAATAGTCAATTGATGATTGTTTTACATGATCTTATGACTTCACGATTTTAATCTGTGCTATTTTTTTACCCTTTAAATAGATCCTTATAAAAAACATTCCTTTTGGAATCGTCAGATTTAAAGGAATAATTTCATTTCCGGGAGTCTTATTTTGCGTATAAATAATCTTTCCGCTCAAATCTGCTACGGAAAGATCAAAAAGGTATCCTTTGGGAGAGGCAATTTTAATGTTTATCTCTTCAACGAATGGATTTGGGTAAGCTTTAACTTCAACACTGGTTGTGAATCTGACCGAAAGAGTATGGTTTGATGTTATATTGCTGAATGTAAATTCATTTATTACCCCCAGTGAATGATTATCAACAATGACATCAAGAATCCTGTAGTCGTGGTCAGGATTAATTTCATAGATC
>CAZCQC010000333.1:0-3389 GCA_964500155.1 uncultured Rikenellaceae bacterium
CACAGAGGCCGGTTTTTAGAATATTGATATTAGCATTAATTGTTGTTGTTTGCGGAATGTCATTTGCAAGAATTACATATGGAATGGGAGTTCCTTGGTGGATATTTTATGGACTTCCTGCATTGACAACATTTGTGCTTCCACCACTGGTATTGCGCATGTCGATACGTGAATTACTGCTCTATGTTCCTTTGGCAATAATTATGTCTCCTGTCATCCACATTTTCTTTTCTTTTTTCTTTGGTTGGCATGATTATATGCCACTTTTTTATGTGCCTTGGTGGCATGAGTTAATATAGAAATGGACGTGGATAATCCGGACATTACTAACCGGCATTTTAATTACTGTTTTGCGCAATGTAAAAAGTGTCAATCAATTGCAGGACGGGACATTAACCCTCTAACTAAAATAATTTAATTCAACTGTAATAAATTAAAATGTATTAATAAATAATTAGGAACGATTATGAAATTAAAAAATATGTATGTCTTTTTAATTATAGCATTGGCTATAAATACTGAAATTATTTTAGGGCAGGAAACAATCAGCCCACCTATAGCGAAAATAATTCTAAAAGCGGATACGGCTCACGGTGATGTTCGGTTGGATCCATACGCATGGCTTAGAAACAAAGATAATCCCGAAGTGATGAAATATTTGCAAGCGGAAAATAAACATACTGAAAGTATTATGTCCCGAACCCAACCGTTACAGGATAAATTGTTTGAAGAAATGAAGGGGAGAATGCCAGCGAAGAATGAATCTCTTCCATACAAACTTGGCGGTTACTATTACTATTCACGGAATGAAGAAGGGAAATCATACAGTATACAGTGCAGGAAGAGGGGAAACCTCGAATCAACTGAGGAGGTTGTTTTAGATGAAAATGAATTTGCTTACGGTAAAAAATATTTCGGTGTGGGGGAATGTGAGGTTAGCTATGATCACAACTTGCTTGCCTTTTCATTTGATACAACAGGGGCTGAAAAATATATAATCAAGTTTAAGGATTTGCGTAACGGTAAAATTCTTGATGATGAAATTACAAATACAAACGGCCTCGCATGGTTCAACGATAACAAGACAATTACTTATACAACGAGGGATAACGCGAACAGGATATATAAAGTTTATCGTCATGTACTTGGCACGGATTTATCGGATGATAAATTATTATATCACGAAAAGAGTGAAGCGTACGATTTATTCTTGTATAAAAGTAAAGACCAAAAATATATTTTTGCTCTATCGGACGCTAACGATACCAGGGAGATAAGATATGTTAATTCCGAAACACCCGGCGCTGAATTCAAGGTTCTCATTCCTCGTAAGGAAGGAGTTAAATATTATGCCGAGCATTTTGAAGATAAATTTTCAATAAGAAGCAATGAGGTCGGAAATAACTACGAAGTTTTCACGCTTCCAGTATCCGATCCTGTAATAGCAAACAAAAAAGTATTAATACCGCACAGAGATAACGTGTTGATTCAAAATGTGGAGTATTTAAAAGGATACGCTGTTATCAAACTTCGTGAGGATGGTTTGGCAAGAATTCAAATCCTTGATATGAGTAATGGCGAAACTTACTATATCAATTTTGATGAACCAAGTTATATGGTATTCGGCACTCTGAATAAAGAATACAATAGTGAAACTTATCGTTACTCATATCTTTCATTAACAACTCCTGAAACTATTTTTGATTATGATCTCAAAAATAGAACAAGCAAAATTGTGAAAATGCAGGAGATCTCCGGCGGTTATAATAAAGAGGATTACAAGACAGAAAGAACTTTTGCCAAAAGCTATGACGGCACCCAAATCCCTATTTCACTGGTTTATAAAAAAGGATTAGTTCGCGATGGAAATAACCCTGCGCTGATGTATGGTTACGGCGCATACGGTGGCATCATGGATCCCTATTTTTCGTCCGAAATGATTAGTCTTCTTGACCGGGGTTTCATCTGGGCTATAGCGCACGTACGCGGAGGCGGCGACCTGGGTCAAGAGTGGTACAATCAGGGGAAAATGCTGAATAAGAAAAACAGCTTCTACGATTTTATAGCTTGTGCCGAACATTTGATAAAGGAAAAATATACAAGCGCTGAAAAGTTTGCGATTGAAGGCGGGAGTGCTGGTGGTTTATTAATGGGAGCGGTAGTAAATATGCGTCCCGATCTGTTTAAAGCCGTACTCGCAAGAGTTGCATGGGTAGATGTTTTGAATGACATGTTTGATAAATCATTGCCCGGAACAATGTCTGAGCATACCCATATTGGTAACCCTGAGGATAAACAGGTTTATTACTATATGAAATCATATTCGCCTTATGACAACGTGATCAGCCAGAATTACCCCGCAATACTCACAACATGTGGTTTGAATGATTCCAGAGTTTTTTTCTGGGAGCCGGCTAAATGGGTTGCCAAATTGAGAGCATTAAAAACCGATAATAATGTAGTTCTTCTACAATGCGACCTATCAAGCGGGCATTTGAATTCTTCTGATCGTTATGAGCCTGTTCGGCAAAGAGCATATCAGCTTGCATTTATATTGGATCAATTGGGTATTAAGAAATAGTAGTAGGGTTTTAAGGAAGAATTAATTATAAAAAAAATGAAAGTAGCAGTAATTGGAACCGGAGGTGTCGGAGGGTATTTCGGCGGGAAACTGGCTAAAGCCGGATATGATGTTACATTTCTTGCAAGAGGTGAACATCTGCTGGCAATTCAACATAACGGGCTGACTGTTAAAAGTATTCTTGGCGATTTTACAATTGACCCTGTTAAAGTTACCGACAGAATAGACACCATTGGCTTAACAGACCTTGTAATCCTTGGTATAAAAGCATGGCAGGTAAAAGACATTTCAAAAGAGCTGTTAACTATTATAAAAAAAGATACAACAGTATTGCCATTACAGAATGGTGTAATGGCCGCAGAGGAGCTGAGAGAGAATATAAACCAGGAAAACATCGTTGGTGGATTGTGCCGGATAATAAGCAAAATTGAAGCTCCGGGAGTAATAACCCATTCTGGAATTGAACCATCAATAATTCTCGGTGAACTTAATTATTCAGGTACAGAAAGGATTGAACTGATAAAGAACATCTTTGATAAATCAGGGATCAACTCGCAGATCTCAGATGATATTACTGCTGATTTATGGGAAAAGTTTATTGCAATATGTGTCAGCGGTCTGCTGGCTGTTACAAAAACAACTTACGGCGAATTAAGAGAATTAAATGAGACCAGGCAGTTAATGATTGAAATGCTGAAAGAAATATATCTGCTTTCACAAAAAATTGGAATAAATATTGAATCCGGGTTTGTAGAAAAGACTATTTCAGTAATCGATACCTACCCCTACGGATCAACATCATCACTGA
>CAZCQC010000334.1:0-4448 GCA_964500155.1 uncultured Rikenellaceae bacterium
TTTCCCATCGTATTCCGGCGGTTCCATAAGGAGTAAGATTTGAATATGAGGCATATTTCATGTCCCCGGCAGGCTGAGGACGAAAAATAATATTGCGGTAACCCGGATTTTCAGGATCGGTATTCAGCCCTGCCAGTTTCCTGTAGAACCAAACAATACCCCCTCCGAACATCGGATGGTTACGCGAACCTCCGCCGTCCCACTGTTCCCATGATGTGGTGGCTCCCTGTTCAATCCACCAGCCATAGGAGGGCTGTGTCTTTTTGTTCATTGCCTCATATGCCATTTCCTGCATTCCATTATCGGCAAGAACCTCAAAAAAGAACTGTGTACCAAAGATACCTGTATTAAGGTGACCGCCGTCAGCAGCTATATCTTTTTTCAGGGCATCAATCACCCTTTGCTTCTGGTCAGCCGGAACTCCCATTACCAGTGCAAAAATGTTTCCTCCCCCCGGGCCGTAGGTTCCCTTTTCCTGATCGAAGAACTTCTTTTGGAATGCCTGCTTTGTTCTCTCTGCCAATGCTGAGTATTCCTTTGCCTCATCGGCGAAACCCAGTACTTTTGCCGCTTTTGAAGTAAAATCCGCACATCGCCACAGGTAGAATGTATGGACCATCATATCGGGCGGTAATTCTGCCGGTGCGCACCAGTCACCCAGGTTGAACCATCTCAGGGGATTGCCGTCGTTTCCTGCCCTCTGCGAATTCATTATACCATCCTTATCTGTCCATGTCAACATATATCTTATATAACCCTTCATGGCATCATAGGTGAAAGCGAGCAGACTCGTATCACCGTAATGTATAAAATATTCCCAGGGCATTATATTGACGGCAGCCCCCCAGGCGACACCGCCTCCGCAACCAGGCTGCCATGGGGCCCCGTTGGGTACATATCCAGTCTCTTCAATCTGTGCGCCAACAATATCCTGTATCCATTTGGTGTAGAACGCCCTTGAATCGAAATTGTGCATAACTGTCACGCAGGACACCTGCCCGTCTCCGGTATAAGGCGACCGTTCCCTGTGCGGGCAGTCGCTGGCTATTGCGCCATGCATATTGTCGGTCTGGCTCCTCCACCATATCCGGTTAATGTTGTTAAAAAGCGGATTCGACGTTTCAAATTTTCCTGTCGTCTCCACTTCAGTATAAACAGCTTCAGCGGTGATCTGGTCGGCACTCAGGTTTCCCGGCCAGTTGTTAACGACAACCTGTCTGAAAACAAACCAGGTGAAACGTGCCGAATAGGATTCAGGTCCACCTCCTTTTAATGTGTAGGTGTTATCTCCATTCGTCGACTCACAGATATAATCAAAATCAATTACCCTGCCCGCATTACCCTGAACACCTGTAATATGGACCCATCCAGAGATTTCCTGGCCGAAATCCACATAGTATTTCCCATCGGCATTTTTAATAACAGCCACCGGTTTAATACGTTCCATTACTTTGTCAGCCGGCGACATATGAGCCTTCATGATACCTTCAGGCTTTCTTCTCAAAACTGCATTTTCCCACGATGAATCATCAAATCCGGGTGAGTTCCATCCGGGTTGTTCCATCCGGGCATCATAGTGTTCGCCCTGATAGATAAGATCCATTACGATAGGGCTTTTTGATGTCTTCCAGCTCTCATCCGACACAATAATGTCCTCAGTTCCATCAGTATAGGTGATGTAGATCTGGCCAATAAACCTTGGTGTTCCGTAAGATTGCGTCCAGTTCATGGGGGCATTGTAAAAGCCATTTCCAACAATGGCTCCCAGGGCATTTTCTCCCTTTTTAAGAAGGCCGGAAATATCATATGAAAGGTACATAACCCTGTATTCCCTGAAATCGTCAGGGAGAGGTATACCGGCTTTTTCCAGCCCCGGCCTCTTGCCATAATTTGTCTGGTTGGGAACCAGGACATCATCGCTTACTTTTGCCCCGTTCACATAGAATTCAAAATACCCCAGTCCGGTAACAAAGGCCCTGGCATTTTTAATTTCCTTATTAATATTTATTTTTTTTCTCATCAGAGGTGCGGGCGGAGGCATCTCCTTCAGCACCGATTGTCTGTTTTCGTTACGGACAGGATCAGGTATAGGTTCTTCTCCCTGCCAGGGAGCTCCAATCCATTGTGCTTTCCATTCTCCCTGATTGAGCAGCCCCATACTCCAGAAAGCCGGTTCGCTCCATTCCGATACTTTTCCGCTTTTATCCCATGTCCTGACCTGCCACCAGCAATCCTGCCTTGATGTTAAAGCCCTGCCTCTATATATTACATTAACAGATTGACTGGTATTTACTTTCCCGCTATTCCATAAATCAGCCTGTCCGTTCAGTAATCTTTCTTTTGTTCCTGCCACTCTTATTTCCCAGGCAGTCTGGACCTGTCCGCGCTCACCTTCCCCTGCAACATTAATCCACGACAGCCGGGGTTTAACAATGTCAACCACCTGCGGGTTGTAAAGGTTTTCACATCTTAATCCGGTTGGAAGAATTACTGCTTCTGACCGGGCGGAAAAGAAGAATAATATACTTACCAGGGAGAAAAAAAATTTCTTCATACTTCTTTCTGTTATGGTTTGATTGATAAAGCCTTGCCAATCATCAGATGCAAATACAATTAAGAGCATACTGAAACCGGACCAGTATGCTCTTAAAGGTACTATTAATCTTTAAATCTAGCCCTTATACTCATATCTCATTTTAAAACTCCTGTACCATATATGTTTAATTAATTTAATGAGATGGGTCAAATATATCGCTATTGTCCGATTAACCACAGGTCGCTCCTACGGAGCTAAAATTTAAACGGTCATGATTTCTACAAGCAGCTCACTTCCCGCCTGGGCGGGACAGGCTCTACGGAGTTTGATTTTCGTAAGTCCCGTCAGGGACGACCTGTTTGTAGAAGTAAAACAGAAACTGAAAAATGAGCCCCATTGGGGCGACCTGTTTGTGATATCTTAAAAATCAACTATTTAGCTCACAATCAATAATTTTACTCGGACACTATTGTATTAATTTCAGGATTTTGATATGAATGTGCGAATTATAAAGGGATCATTCAGCAGCCCTGACACACATTGACCTGTTTTTATCCCTTGGCTTTTTGAGCCGGTACTCCTTCCCTTGTAATAGTAATTACTTTTATGAATCCATTCTCATCAAATTCCATTTTATCAATACATACCTCCCTGGAATTACGGTCCTTTTGTCCCAGTGGCCTGCGATGGTAGACAATATAATACTTTTCAGTCCCGGGAATCCTTATAACAGAATGATGTCCGGCTCCTGTTGCGATAGAAGGATCCTGCTGAAGGATCTTACCTATCCTTTCGAAAGGGCCGAAAGGTGAATCGCTTATCGCATATGCAACACTATAATCCGGACCTGTCCATCCTCCTTCCGACCACATGAAATAATATTTATCGTTGCGTATGAACATAAAAGGACCTTCAACATAACCCTGCGGGGTTATTTCATGGAACAGTGTTCCGTCCTCTGATGGTTCGATTCCCGTAAGGTCATCTCTGAGCTTTACAATATTACAGTGCCGCCAGCCCCCATAAATAAGGTAAAGCTTACCATCAAAATCTTCAAAAACAAACTGATCGATAGGCTGTGCTCCATTGTGAAACTTATCTATCAAAGGTTTCCCGAGGTAATCCCTGTAGGGACCTCCAGGTTTATTGGCAATAGCAACTCCGATACCTCCGGTCTGTTCATCGGACTGTATATCATTTGCACCGAACAATAAAAAGTACTTGCCGTTTCTCTTTATGACTGAAGGAGCCCACATGGCTTTTTCAGCCCAGCTGACAGCTCCGGTATCTATGATTTTTCCGTGCTTCTTCCAGTTTGTGAGATCTTTTGACGAAAATGCATCCATAAAAACCTGATCCTTATAGGGGGCAGAATATGTGGGAAATATCCAGAACCTTTTATTGTAAATTGTTCCCTCCGGGTCAGCGTACCATCCGGGAAAGACCGGATTGCCCGAAAAATGTATCTGATGAGTGCATCCGGAAATTAAGCCGGAAAGCAGAATTAAGATTGAAAGTGCATGCTTCATGATATTATTACTAACGAAATATTAAATCAAACTTTTGGCTTACTCTAGCGAAATAAAATCAATAGATCCCATTTAGCAGCTGATTTTGGCGGATTGTGGTTAAGGCGCCCGGCTTATGAAGTTAATTTTCCGGTTTGAATTATATTAGGCTGACTATAATATATTGTTCATCATATCAGTAACTAGTTTTTAAACATTACCCAGTCAACCTGAACAGGATTATTATCCTTCAGCAATACTACCAGGTTGTGAATTCCATTCTGGACTTTTAACTTCCTTCTAATGACTGTGTTCCACTCTGAACTGTCTGGTATTTTTATTTCAGCAAGCAAAGGTCCACCTGCTTTATCCAGAAAAATTTGTATTGTGCCCCCGTTTTGTGA
>CAZCQC010000335.1:0-43709 GCA_964500155.1 uncultured Rikenellaceae bacterium
GTAAATGGCGTTTACAGTCCAGGGTTTTTTGTTATAAGCGGGATACCCACTGTTGCAGGGACATATAGTTATACGGTAACTGTAGCCGGGCTTTGTACCGGATCAAATAAAGCTTCTGGTACAATCACAGTAACTGCCGTACCATCGGCCACAATTTCATATACAGGATCTCCATGGTGTACCACAGCAGGTGTCCGGAATGTAACCTTAACAGGAACAACAGGAGGTATCTTTAGTGCTCCTGCCGGGCTGAGCATAAATGCTTTAACAGGAGCAATAACCCCGGGTTCGAGTACAGCAGGAACTTATACGGTAACCTACACAATACCTGCAACAGGAGGGTGCGGAATATTCATAACAACCACCTCAGTTACAATTACAGCTTTGCCAACTGCAGTTATTTCGTATGCCGGCAATCCATTCTGTATTACACTTGCAACACCTCAACCGGTAACCTTTACGGGTACACCTGGTGGGACTTTTAGTTCGGCACCAGCCGGATTGAGCATAAATTCTACCTCCGGGGCAATTACCCCGGCTGCAAGTACGGCAGGGACTTATACAGTGACTTACACTATACCTGCAGCAGGCGGTTGTGCAATTGTTACAGCTACGACGATTGTTAATATTGTAACCTCTCCGACAGCTATAATTACATATCCGGGAAATCCATTCTGCAAAACCCTTTTGACAGGCCAACCGGTTACCCTGATCGGTACACCCGGCGGAACATATAGTGCCATGCCTTCAGGATTGAGTATAAACACAACAACCGGAGCTGTCACTCCTGCTCTAAGTACAGCAGGTACATATACAGTAATCTACACTATATCGGTTGCAGGGTGCGGAGTCGCCACAGCAACAACATTGGTAACCATAACAACTCTACCTGTAGCAAATTTCGGTTATTCAGGAACACCATATTGCAGTAATGGAGCGGATCCGTTACCAACTTTTACCGGAGGCGGAGTCGCAGGAATATTTTCATCAACCCCGGGGTTAGTTTTTGTAAATTCAGCAACAGGACAAGTAGACTTGTCTGCAAGTACTGCCGGTTCATACACGGTAACAAATACAATTGCAGCATCCGGAGGATGCGGAATTGTGACCGCCACTGCACCGATAACTATTACTGCTATGCCTGTCGCTTCTTTTAGCTATCCAGAGACACCATATTGCAGCAATGAACCAGATCCGTTCCCGACCTTTAGCGGAGGAGGAGCTGCAGGTGTATTTTCATCAACTGCGGGTTTAATATTTATCAGCACTCTGACGGGACAGGTTGATCTGTCGGCCAGTACCCCGGGTACCTACACAGTAATAAATACAAGAGTGGCTGCAGGTGGATGCATTGCTGTAATTGCATCTTCCAATATTACAATCACCCGACTTCCTGCGGCCACGATCTCCTATGCGGGAAATCCATACTGCAATACACTCGCAGGAATAATTCCGGTTGTCCTGATCGGGACTCCAGGTGGCATTTATAGCGCCTCACCTGCAGGTCTGACTATTAATTCATCAACCGGAGCGATAACACCTGGTACCAGTGCTGCCGGCACCTATACAGTGGCATACACTTTAGCAGCAGCAGGAGGTTGCGGAATTGTAACAGCAACGACCATCATTACAATAAATGCCACTCCATCGGTTATTATAACCAATCCTGCAGCGGCATGTTCACCTGCAACTGCAGATATAACTGCCCCCGCTATAACAGCAGGATCCACACCGGGACTTACTTTTACTTATTGGATGGATGCTGCAGCGACTATAGTTTTTGCTACTCCGGTAACAGCAACAACAGGAACATATTACATTAAGGGAACTACCATTGCCGGGTGTTTTGATATAAAACCTGTAACGGTAATTATTAATCCTTCACCAACTGCAACAGCATCAAATAACGGACCTGTATGCGAGGGGTCGCTGCTTAACCTTGTGGGTGGTCCATTGGGAATGAAAACTTATTCATGGACCGGACCTAACGGTTTTACTTCCGGTATAATGAGTCCTACCGTATCTTCATCTGCTACATTAGCGATGGCAGGTGTTTATACCCTGACAGTTTTAAATAGTTCAGATTGTCAGGATACTGCTACCACAAGGGTTTATGCCTATTCAGTACCTGTTTCGAATGCAGGGATTGGAGGAACTGAATGTGATCTCGATTTTAATTTACATGCAATACCAAGCGTTGGAACTGGCTTGTGGTCGATGGTTACCGGTGCCGGTACAGCTGTTTTCACACCGAATGCAAATTCTCCTGTCGCGACAGTTACAGTTTCGGCTTATGGAACATATACATTCAGGTGGACAGAAACTAACGGCCCCTGTATCAGCAGTTCAGTTGTTATTGTCAACTTTAACCAGATGCCCGATGCAAATGCCGGTACAGGAGGGGATGCATGTAATCTGAACTATACTTTAGGAGCAATCCAGGGTACTGGTATTGGATCATGGACAATGATCAGTGGTACAGGTACTGCAGTCTTCTCTCCGGCTGCGAACTTTCCCTCCGCGACGGTTCTCGTTTCTGAATACGGGCAAAAACGGTTTCTATGGACTGAAGTTAATGGGACCTGTTCTGATACTTCTTCTGTATTGGTTAATTTCTATGAACAACCTGTTGCAAACGCTGGCTCCGGAGGTAACAACTGTGGGCTCGATTTTAATCTGCGGGCTTTGCCCAGCCTGGGGACTGGGACCTGGACCATTGAAAGCGGGCCGGGGAGCGCCACTTATAATCCTGATGCCAATTCTTTTGCGGCAAAAGTTACTGTCACAGCGCATGGAACCTATGTATTCAGGTGGACTGAAGTAAATGGCACATGTTCGAATAGTTCGACTGTGTCTGTGACATTTATAGAGCAGCCACAAGCTAATGGCGGTCCCGGTGGAGATGAATGTGACCTGGATTTTGTTCTGAAGGCAGTTCCGGGAACAGGAACAGGAACATGGTCCAAAATTAGTGGTCCAGGAAACGCAACATTCAGTCCCAATGAGCATCAACCAAATGGTACAGTTACTGTCAGCCAGTTTGGAGCGTACGATTTTGCCTGGACAGAATCAAATAGCTTGTGTAATTCTTCGGATATTATAAGAGTAACTTTTCATGATGCTCCTGCTGTAAATGCCGGAGCGGATCTGTTGCTGTGCAAAGGCAGCAGTATTCAGCTGAGTGCTTCTGGAACCGGATCATTTGTCTGGTCTCCCGCTGGCTCTCTTAATAATCCGAATATTTACAATCCTGTTGCCTCACCTGGTACAACTACATTATTTACTGTAACTATCACTGATCAATGGAAATGTATTAACAGTGATCAGGTAACTGTAGAAGTAAGGGTTCAGCCTGTTGCCAATGCAGGTGCCGATCAGAACCTTGATTTCACTTTCGAAACGAACCTTCAAGCTTCAGTACCCGGAACCAATCAGACCGGAGTCTGGACTCTGGTTGAAGGAGAAGCCGATATTTCAGACACTCATAGTCCCACAACGCATGTCAGTGATCTTTCACTTGAGACTAACAGTTTTCTCTGGACTGTAACAAATGGTGTTTGCCCTGCTTCGTGGGATACTGTACATATTAAAGTCAAAAACCTTATTATACCGACATTAATAACTCCCAATCTGGACGGTAATAATGACTTTTTTGTTATCGGTGGTATTGAGACTATGGGAAAAACATCACTTACTGTGTTTAACAGATGGGGAGCCAGGGTATTTGAAAAACGGGAATATGACAATAGCTGGAACGGAGTTGACGACAAAGAAAACCCGCTTCCGGAAGATACTTATTTTTACATACTTAAACCTGAACAGTATAAGGCAGTTAAAGGATTTGTGGTTATCAGGAGATAAGGTAGTTTAAAATGAAAGGATTTGTAAGATTCATTGTTATATTTTCACTGATGCTGTTGTCGGTTACTGCAACTTATGCACAGCCGGTGTGGGTAAAGGAAACACCAGCAGTAGCATCTGCCGGACCCTTATCTATTACAATGAGTTATGGGATTAATGTCACAGGCAACGTATATATTATAGTTTACAACATTAATAACACTGCAATTTATTCATCGTCAACCGTAAGAACAAGGGCGCTCCTTGGTCCCAGCGGCTCAATTGTAGCAACAGCAAGTATCTCAGTCAAAACTGCCGACATCAATAAAATACTACAGGTTGTTCTGGGGGTTAAAGATCCCAATCAGGTGCATACAATTTACATTGTTGCAGCCAACAGCAAAGGAACACTTCAGGTATCGCCTGTAAGGCTTAATGCAACCACACTTCCCTGCCCGGAAGCTAACGCAGGTCTGGGAGGAAATGAATGCGACCGTAATTTTGTCCTAAATGCTGTACCGGTTTTCGGAACAGGAATCTGGACCAGAGTTTCCGGTCCCGGTAATGCATCTTTCTCGCCTAATGCAAACACTCCGAACGCAACTGTTTCAGTCACAGTCTATGGCACATATGTTTTCAGATGGACCGAATCACAAGGTGTCTGTAAATCGAGCGATGATATAACTGTTAATTTTTATCAGCCACCGGTTGCAAACGCCGGCTCCGGAGGCAGTGTATGTGATCTGAAGTTTGTCCTGCAGGCTGTCGTGGGCAGTGCCGATGTAAAAGGAAACTGGACCCTGACCAGCGGAACCGGAACAGTAACCTTCTCACCCGATGCCTCCAGTCCGGCTGCCACTGTTACTGTCTCTGAGTTTGGTACCAAAGTCTTCACATGGACAGTCACAAATGGTCCATGCTCAGCCAGCTCAAGTGTCACTGTGAATTTTAACCAGACACCGGTATCAAATGCTGGTCCCGGAGGTAATAACTGCGGACTTGAATTTTATTTCAATGCTGTGCCAAGTTTCGGAACTGGTACATGGACAAGAGTAAGTGGGCCGGGCACAGCTGCATATAGCCCAAACAACCATGATCCTGCAGCAAAAGTAACTGTGACAGCTTATGGGACCTACGTTTTCAGATGGACCGAAGTTAACGGATCCTGCTCAAGCAGGTCTACTGTAACAGTAGGTTTTTTTGAACAGGTCTCCGCAAATGCCGGCAATGGTGGTGATGAGTGTGACCTTAATTTTGTACTGAATGCAGTTCCAGGAAACGGGACAGGTACATGGACAAAGGTAGGTGGTCCGGGGAATTCGACATTCATTCCGAATAATCATCAATATAATGCTACAGTGACGGTTACCCAGGCGGGTGAATATGATTTTGCATGGACAGAAGTCAACAATAATTGCAGTTCGACTGATGTTATTCGTGTGGTTTTCCATTCTGCCCCGGCTTTAGATGCCGGACCTGATGCGGTTATTTGCAAGGGAGGTAATATCAGGTTGCAAGCCCAGGGCTCAGGAACATTTTCCTGGACTCCTGCGAACCTTCTTAATAATGCGGCTATCTCCGATCCAGTTGCCACACCTGTTGTGACAACCATCTTCACCGTCTCTCTGACGGATCAGTGGCTGTGCAGAAACACAGACCGAGTTACCATAGAAGTACGGGAAAAACCCATTGCTTATGCCGGACCGGATCAGATCCTTGATTTCCTTTTCGAAACTTCACTCGAAGCAACTGCCCTGAATGTTTATGAAACAGGAGAATGGGAAATACTTTCCGGAACAGGGACATTTTCAAACAGAAATAGTAACAAAACAAATGTGTCGGACCTGGCGCTTGGAGAAAATAAGATTCTGTGGAGTGTAACCAACGGTGTATGTACTGCTTCTTCTGATACAATACTTGTTAAGATAAATGAATTGATCATTCAGACATTGCTGACCCCCAATGATGATGGGAATAATGACTTGTTTATCATCAGGGGGCTTGAGTCGCTCGGGAGAGCGAGGTTAAATATTTTCAACAGATGGGGTGCCATCGTCTTTGCGAAGGATGATTACAGGAATGACTGGGACGGGAAGGATAATAAAGGAAATATTCTGCAGGATGATACTTATTTCTACGTTCTGAAACCTGAAAAAATAGCATCTATCAAAGGTTATATAGTAATTAAACATTAAAATGAGAAAGATAATAAAGATACTTTTTCTTCTTATGATTCCCTTAAGTGTTTGTGGTCAGCTGACCCCACTCACCAGTCAATATGTACTTAACCCGCTGTTGCTGAATCCTGCATCTGCAGGGAACAGGGGAGTACTCAATGTTGCTGCATTTTACAGGAAACAATGGGTGGGGGTAACCGGATCTCCTGAAACGATGACACTTACAGCCGATGCACCATTCAGGGATGACAGGATGGGATTTGGACTTTCAGTTGTAAGCGATAAGATTGGAATTACCAAGGAGACTCAATTCAAGACAAACTATTCGTACAAGATCAGTGTGGGAAAAGGAGATCTCTCTTTTGGGTTGGGAGCAGGGCTGATTATAACAAATACAGCATGGTCAAAACTGATCGTTCTCGATCCCGAAGAAGATATTCTTCTGGTGGACTCAAAAGGCTTTGTGGTTCCGGCTTTCAGTTTTGGGACCTACTATTCCGATCAGCGGTATTTTGCAGGGTTTTCAATACCTAAGCTGCTTGGTTATCAATATAATTTTGAAAAGAACAAATATGTCATTAACAATAATATGAGTGAATATTATTATTTATTCAACACTGGCTATCTTTTTGACCTTTCGTCCAATCTGAAATTCATGCCTTCAACGCTTATTGTTTATTCTCCCGGCGAGAAGTTTCTCTACGACATTAATGCCCATTTCATGGTAATGAACCGTTTCTGGATCGGGGCTTCCTACCGTAATAACCGGGCATTATCAGGGATGTTCCAGTTTCAGCTGACCGATCAGATAAGATTCGCATATACTTATGATTATGACATAGCCAAATTGCAGACATTCAGTTCCGGTTCGCACGAGATAATGCTCCGGTATGAATTCCGTTACAAAGTTGAAGCTATAAGTCCCCTGAATTTCTAATCTCCTGTCATGAAAATAACATCTATCTCAGGTATTCTTGCTGCATTTCTTTTCCCACTGGTCGTATTGGGACAGACGGAAACATATACAGTCAGGGCCGCCAGATTCAATTCAAATAAAAGTGATGAATTTTCTCCGGTCTATTATAAGAACGGAATTGTTTTCTGTTCAAACATGAAACGTAACCTGTTCCTGAATTACCAGACCCCTGAAGACAAGGGACTCATTAAGATCAATTTTGCTGATACTGTCTCAGGAAAAGTCAGTCTCTTTTCAAAAAATCTGAGGACCAGGTTTAATGACGGTCCTGCATCGTTCAGCAAAAAAGGTGATACAATTTACTTCTCGAGGAACCTGAAAGTTGATGTTGATATTGACGAAAACTCACCCAGAAATAAGCTTGGAATTTTTACGGCAGTGCTCGAAAATGGCGACTGGGGGAAAATACTCGATATAAGGTTCAACACTGAGTATTATAATATTACAACTCCATATATTTCTCCTGACGGGAAGAGACTATTTTTTGCATCCGATAATCCCGACGGATTTGGCGGTACTGATCTTTATTACTGTGACTGGAAAGGTGACTATTGGAGCGATCCTGTAAATATGGGTTCTCAGGTAAATACAACAGGGAATGAATCATACCCTTTTGTGAACAGTGAGGGAGGTTTGTTCTTTTCATCCGACGGGCACCCCGGATTGGGGGGTAAAGATATCTTTTATACGAGACAATCAAATAAAAAATGGCTTCCCCCTGTTCATCTCGATACTCCCGTAAATTCGAGCTATGATGATTTTGCCCTGATTGCCGATTCAGTTATGAATAAAGGTTTTTTTTCATCAAAGAGAGGCAATTCTGTTGATATCTACCAGTTTAGTACAAATTATCACCAGCTCTTCTACTGTGAGAATCAGAGAGCCAATCAGTATTGTTTCAAATTCTCGGATGACACTAAAATACCTGTTGACGGGAGGTACCTTCAGTATGTATGGAATTTTGGGGACGGGACTATTGTAACCGGACAGAATGCAGAACATTGTTTCAGGGGCGCTGGTAAATACAAAGTGAGGCTGGAGACAGTTGACAAAAAAACAGGTAGAGTATTCTTTACCAAATTATCGTATGATCTTGATCTCAGGGATATTGAACAACCTGTTATTATTTCTCCGGCTTCAGGTTTGGCCGGGGAACCGGTAAGTTTCGACGGAATGACATCCAATTTCCCGGGATCCTCAATACTGGGCCAAACATGGTACTTTGGAGACGGGGACAGATCAAAAGGAGGAATCCTAAACCATACCTACCTTGAAAAAGGAGATTATGAGGTTAAGCTTGGACTAATTGTCAGGAATAATAAAACAGGTATAATTCGCGAAGCCTGTGCCGTAAAACCTGTTAAGATATTAAGGGATAAGACAGAAAAGGCAGAATTTGACAGGAGGGAGATAAAGCCTAACCCGGTTATTAATATATTAGATTATGATCAGGCAAAAACCAGCAATATGTTTTCAGCCGAAAAAAATATTTCTCAGGATGTCGCATACAGGGTTGAGATAAAAAATTCAAAAATAAGACTTGCGCATGATGACAAAGCATTTATGAATCTTCCGGCAAAATATGCTGTAAAGGAAAATTACCTGCCGGGTGAAAAAGTCTATAGTTATTCAATTGATGAAGAACCAAGTCTTATGGCAACATATCCGACTTTCAGCGAAATAACAGGTCTTGGCTTTGAACTGACCAGGGTTATCCAGGTCAGCATTGATGATCCTGCTGCCAAAGAGTTGAATAATTTAGAAAAAGTATTCGGCGTATCCACCGATGTATTCTTCAGGAAAAATGACTTCAGTCTGACTGATGCAGGCACACAACTGCTTGACCTAGTCCTTGGATTTTTATCTAAATATCCTGTATTGAAACTTGAGATCGCATGCCATACTGACAATGTCGGGTCGGTATCCTCGAATCAGTTATTGTCACAGAAGAGGGCTGAAGCTATGGTTAATTATCTTGTCATTAACGGGATTAGCCGGCTGAGACTGACTGCAAAAGGATATGGAGCCAATAAGCCCATTGCTCCTAATTACCAGGAGTCCGACAGAAAAAATAACAGAAGAATTGATTTTACAATATTGTAAAATTTCAGATTTACGGATGCCGGCAGATATGAAATTAGTCTACCTTGAGATAATCAGTTTTTGAGTAAAGACGGTCATTTTACCAATTCCTATCTGTACAATATAAATACCCGGGTTGAAGTTAACCGGGACCATTAACTGCCTGATACCCGGATCGAATTTTTCAGTATGCAGGATTTTTCCTGTTAAGCTAACTATATTAATAAAATCAGGATTGAAAGTGGGATCATCAATTAAAATATTTACATTATCACGAGCGGGATTGGGATAAATCTTTACAATGAGATTTTCGTAATTCGATGGATTATTATACCTGTGGCCGAAAATCCTGAACTCAGAAATATAGTTCCAGTCATCCAGTGAATTCCCATGTCCGATTAATTTGATATATTTGAATTCTTCGCCTGACTTTGACTGAGGCAGGTCAAATACCTGCAGATCGCTTGAAAACGAACAAGATGCTGATTTATTTAGAATAGGTTCCCATATCAACTTATCTTTTGATCCAAGTATATCAAAATAGGATTCTCTTATCTGCCCTGGTTTAAAGGCTATTCTGACGTGCTGAATATTAAAAGATTCTTTTAATTCAAAGATAATCCATTGATCATCACCACTTGCCGACCACATTGTGCCAATATCCCCATCCAGAATATTGTAGGGATAGTCAGGAGATTGAAAACTGATGGCTTCAATATTGGCTATTTCGGCTACTTCCAGATCCTGCTGATATGGGAGGATGGCAACCGGAACTACTTTTGATTGAATAGCCGTTCCGTCACTTATGTTCAGGGTAAATTCAATAGTCTGAGGTTGACTGACAATAGGGGAAAGGAACCTGATTTTGGAACCGTTTGTTGAAGACACAGGCACATTACCGGGAACCGACCATGTAAAAGTGAGGTTGTCATTGTTAGGATCATAACTTCCACTCGCATTCAATTCACTTACAAATCCAGAATAACTAGTTGATGGATAATTGATTATGGCTACGGGAGGTGCATTTATAACAACAGGGGGAGTTACAACAGGAGGAGGAGTTACAACCACAGGAGGCGACGATGGGTTGGGATCCGGCATTAAAACCAGAGAACTGTATGGCAATACAGTAATCGATCCTGAATATTTTACACCTGTAACATCAATATAACTGCCATCAACAGAAACAAGCTTATTTGAGCTTGTTGTGTTATATTCAAATCTGATTTTATTTGCATCTGTAATTACAATGGGTGAAATGTAAGAATTCTTATCTTTCCCTGTAAATGACTGCCAACTTGAAAGCGAACGATTGGTTGCCACGCTATTCCACCCCGCTGACCATGCCCTGGAAATGTAAGCATTGTCTACAGGTTTTGCATAACAATTGTAATCAGCAACTCCCAGGCTTGATATATCGTTACTGATTGTGGCAAAGGATAGTATTTTCTGTGAGATACTTTTAGCGAAAAAGATGTTATAGCTGATATTCAGGTTCCTGATAGGATCATCAGGACTGTAGCTGTCGTGGACCAACAATATCTGAGCCCCAAAGTCACTGTTTCCGTTTCCGTTATCAAACAGCGTATTTCTGGTTATTTCAATTTCATGGGCATTATGAATATAAATACCTGATGTACTGCAATTTGCAATGGTATTTCCGGTCACAACAACATTCCTGACACGGTCATCAGTATAGATACCAAATGCTATACGTTCTTTTACCGGGGACCCATCTTCATATCCGGATCCATTTAGAACAACATTGTTCATTATTTTCTGACCTGAGCACGGAGTACCGGTTCCCACATATGTGTAAATACCGCCTCCGTCATTCTTTACAAGGTTAAACCGGTTTACATAATTATTTGAAACAATAGTATTATTACCAGCAAAATTAATTCCCATATAGCCCGTATTATCTATATAATTATACTGGACCAGACTTCCAGCACCATGAACACATAATGCGTTGTATGTTCCATCGCTACTTTTCCCCATTCCAATGGTAATTCCGGTGTTTGTAACAATGTTGTTTGTCACAGTTGCATTCGTATGGTCACCCATAAGGTTGATAGCATTGTTATTTGAATTACTTATGTTGTTATTTAGAATTTTACAGAACGGGGAAGTGCCGTTCCATGGTCCGAATATTGCATCTTCTCCAATAAAACTTATTCTGCAATTTTGAACAGTAACATAATCCGAATTATTGATTTGCAGGGCATAAAGGTTGGCACCTTCAAATGCTACATTATCAATTGTAATGTAGTTCTTATCTTTAATAAATACCAGTTGATCGATTGAGCTCACTTTAACGACATTATTACCGGGGCCGGCACTCCCGAAATACATGTAAAAAGTCGATCCGTCATAATACCATTCACCGGTCTGATCAAGGGTTTTAATGCTATTTTGAATGAAATAGCCATATCCATCTTTTGCATCGTAATATGAACCACTTGTGTATCTTAATGTACTTCCTGCATGTTCTGTTATTTTATTTCTATCCCAGATATATTCATTTTTTCTTATTACCACCTCTGCACCAGTCCAGTTCTGAGAGAGTGTCAGATCGGAATCGGTTATTGAAGAATTTGATACATGAGAATCGATATACAGGAATCCTGTATTTGGCCATCTGCCAATTGGTGTGTTGACATCATTTAAAGTAACCATATTTGGGTTTGACTGGCAGGGAAATGATTTTGAATAAATTCCACCTCCATAATTGGTCCACCCTGTAATTGTTGTGAATCCGCTTACTACCGGACTGGCACCTGTGCCATAAGAGCCTATTGTAATAGGACTGCCGGATGATCCGGATACTGATATCTGGAGTGAGCCGTAAAAGTTATCTCCGCTTTTAAACAATATCCTGTCACCAGGTTTTAAGGTCGGAAAAACCGAATTGACTTTTAAAATAGATTGCCAGGGTGTTGATGATGAAAGCCCGTTTGCAGAATCGCTGCCCGATGAACTTACATAATAGTCTGTTGCATGGCAAGCGATACTTAGCGAGCAAAGGAATACCATCAATACCTTTCTCATAGATGTTTTTAAAGGGTATAAATTTGACTAACGTAGAAGAATACTTGACTAACAATACTTTCTTAACGGTAAAAGATATAATTTCTTATATCGGGAAATTCTTTTTAAATCTTTTTAACAAAACTTTAACTAAAGATTTATAAGTGAGAATTAAGGAGTGTGAAATACAGGTTATGAGGGAAGTGTTAGAATACTCAAAAACTAAGCAATGCTCTTTAAATTATTAAAAAGACAAGGAAGAAAAGTAATCAGGAATAATAGCTTAAAAAGGAAACTCCAGGGTCAGAGTCCGGGTAAATGTTGAAATTAAGCGTTAATATGTAACAACCAGTTTTTGGGTGAACATAGTAAGCGAACCTGTTCCCATTTGTACTAAATAGACTCCCTGTCTGAAATCGATTGGGATTTGTAATTGCCTTACATCTGGATCGACCTTATCACTATAAAGGATTTTTCCTGCAAGGCTCACTATCTTTATAAAATCAGGATTGAAAGCCGGTTCATCAATTATTACATTGACCTTTTCACAGGCCGGGTTAGGATATATCTTTACGATGAGATCTTCGTAACTGGTTGGATTTTTATGTCTGAAACCTAAAATCCTGAACTCTGAAATAAAGTTCCAGCTATCAAGTGAATTACCCTGACCAACAAGCTTTATAAATTTGTACTCTTTTTCTGATTTTGAAGGTGGGAATTCAAATACCTGCATATCACCCGAGAAATCACAAGACCTGGATTTAATAAGAACAGGCTCCCAGTTCTCCCTGTCATTTGATCCCAGGACATCAAAATATGATTCTTTTTTCTGTCCGGGTTGAAAAGCCACTTTAACGTGCTGAATATTAAAAAATTCCTTTAATTCCAGGATTATCCACTGGTCACTTCCGACTGCTGACCACATGGTGCCGATGTTCCCGTCAATCACATTATAAGGCAGGTAAGGAGTCTGAAAATCGCCTGCTTCAACAGCAATTACCTCAGCTGTTTCAAGACCAGGTTGATATGGCAGTACTTCAACAGGAATGGTTTTTGACAGAGTGGTTTTTCCGTCACTGACTGTCAGGGTGAACTCATATATTTGTTTTGTATCTACAATGGGAGCAAGAAATTCGATAACTGAACTGTTAATGGCAGAAACCGATATGTTGTTTGGGATTTTCCATGTAAATGAAAGGTTATCCCTGTCAGCATCGTAGCTACCGCTGGCATTCAATTCACCGACAAAGCCTGAATAGGTACCTGGAATATAATTTACAACAGTCACTGGAGGAGTGTTGGGAACGACCACGGGAGGTGGAACGACAACCGGAGGTGGAACGACAACCGGAGGTGGAACGACAACCGGAGGTGGAACAACTGCATTGACTCTGTTTGAAACCGTTTGGGCGTTTATTGATACAGCCTGTCCTCCTTGCGGTGTTTGCAGTGGATTGGATGCAGGTATTGAATAAGCAACAGTCACAATATCTCCATATACAACCGGTGTTGAAAGAGTCAGTATAACCTTTGTTCCTGAAACAGAAACAGAACTTATTGACCTTGCTGCAGAGTTCACCATGACTGAAAATGCAGAAACAGCCGGCACAATACTTGCAAGTGCAAGATTGTATGTCATTTCAACTAATGCCGGACCAGAGTTTTCGATGGCTGCTCCTGTAAAAACAGGAACTGCAGGAGGGGCAGGAGCATTTATCCTGTTTGTTACACTCTGTGAACTGATGGATGCAGCAATTCCGCCAGCAGGGGTTTGCAATGGATTTGATGAAGGAGCTGTATAAGACACAGTTACAGTATTCCCATAAGTAACTGGACTTGAGAGTGTAAGAAAAACCTTTGTTCCCGATATAGTAACTGATGAAACACTTCTTGAGGCGGAGTTAACCTGGACTGAAAATGCAGAGGTTGCAGGAATAATGCTGGCAAGGGAAAGGTTATAAGTCATTTCAATTATTGATGGTGCTCCATTTTCAATTGCCGAGCTTACGTAAACCGGAGCTGAAGGAGGAGCTGAAGGGTTTGGGTCCACCATAAGAACTACCGACGTGTAAGGCAGCAAGGTGATAGAGCCAGAATATTTAGTGCCTTTTACATCAATATAGCTTCCGTCGAGAGAGACTACTTTGTTTGAAGTTGAGGCATTGTATTCAAATCTTATTTTACTCGCATCTGTTACTGATATGGGAGATATATATGAATTCTGATCTTTACCTGTAAACGATTGCCAGTCTGAAAGAGACCGGTTCATAGCTGTGCTATACCAACCCCCGCTCCATGTTGTGGCAACGTAAGAATTATTTATTGGTTTTGCAAAACAGTTGTAATCGGAAGTACCGAAACTTGATATATCATTACTAGAAGTACAGTATGCAAGTATCTTTTGTTGTGTGGTTACTGCAAAAAGAATGTTATTATTCATTGCAATATTCCGGATTGGATCATTAGGACTATAACTGTCGTGAATAAATAAAACCTGCCCTCCATAATTATCATTTCCGCTTCCGTTATTGTAAAAAGTATTTTTGCTTACCTCAATTTCATGAGCATTATGAAGATATATACCTGAAGAATTGCAATGTGCAACAGTATTTCCTGTAACCACAACATTCCTTGACCTGTCATCCATATATATTCCGTGAGCATTATAGGCCTTATCGGGTAAACCATCGCCGAGTCCAGAACCATTGAGTACGATATTACCAGTAACTTTTTGTCCAGTTTTGGCAGTCCCTGTCCCAACATAAGTGTAGATTCCACCTCCGTCATTCTTTACCAGGTTAAATTTGTCGACCAGATTATTCGAAATTAAAGCGTTATTCCCTGAGAAATTTATACCTACATATCCTGTATTTTCAATTATGTTAAATTGGACAAGGCTGTTATCACCACTGATTTCAAGGCCAGAATAGGTCCCATCTCCGCTGGCCCCCATTCCAATTATCAGGCCTGTATTTTTCACACTATTATTTGATACAATAGCATTTATATAGCTTCCGGAGAGCATGATTGCATTGCTGTTACTATTACTGATAGAATTATTCAGTATTTTAAGGTTTGACGAATTATCCCACCAAGGCCCATAAATAGCCGTTTTCCCGGTAAAATCGATTATGCAGTTTTGAATTGTAATATTCTCTGAGCTCGGTAAATGGAAAGCATATTTGTTAGCACCCTCAATTTTCAGGTTTTCGAAGGTGATATAATTAATATTTAAAAAGTAAACAATTTCATCAACGGAACTTACCTTAACCTCATACTGACTGGGATCGGCAGTTCCAAAATACATATAAAAAATCGTTCCATCATAGTACCATTCTCCCAGTACATCCAGAGTTTTAATACTATTCTGTATGAAGTAGCCATATCCATCTCTTGGAGCGTAGTCTGATCCGCTATTATAAAAGAGGGTATTTCCGGAATGGCTTGTGATAGTGTTTCTATCATAAATATAAGGGACCTTTCTGATTACAACCTCAGCTCCCGTCCAGTCGGGGGAAGATGGTAACCCTGCATCTGTTATTGATGTATTTGAGATGTGCGAATCTAATGAAAGAAAGCCGCTGTTAGGCCATCTTCCGATGCCTTTACTGACACCGTTTAAAGTAACCATATTGGAGATAGATTCACATGATAGCGCTTTTGAATAAATGCCATTTCCATAACTGGTCCAGCCAGTTAATGTAGAAAATCCACTGATCACCGGATTATTTCCAGTGCCGTAAGCACCAATTGTTATTGGACTTCCTGATGATCCGGATTTTGATATTCTGAGGGCACCATAGAATACATCACCCCTTTTGAACAGTATCCTGTCACCAGGATTAAAGCCTGAAAATGATGAATTTACTTTTGAGATTGATTGCCAGGGAGTTGATGATGAAAGCCCGTTTGCCGAATCATTGCCTGAAGAACTTACATAATAATCAGTTGCTGAGGCAATAATACTAACCAGACAAAAAAACATCATCAAAACCTTTCTCATAGATGTTTCTTAAGGATATTCAATTGACGAATGGAGATAAAAAATTGATTAACGCTGCAAATTAAACGATTAATTATCTAATTTGGTATAGGAGTGATATTTTTTTTCGAACAATTTATCAAGACAACTTTTAATAAGTGCTTCCGTAATAGAGCCAAAACAGAAACCGCTTGATTTATTCTGTTATGTTTTGCAAAGACCGAAACTGGATATCAATATGAATACCTTCTAAAAGAAGATCAGTATTACCCAGTAGTAAACCAGATCGAGGGTCTCAGTTATTGCCGCATAGCGTTTTGATTTTTCGGAAATCTCATTGCCTGATTCAGGAAGGGCTATTATTCCTATATTATATGATTTCCCAAGTACTTTTTTATATGTCATCCAAGTTCTGCGGGCATGGATACCCATTGAGATAATATTTACATCCCTGACATTCTGGCCTGATTCCATTAGCCAGTCTCTGAAAGCAAGTGCTCCGGTCAGGGTTCTGTTGATCCTTGTTTTGCTTCCCGTTACTGCAATTACCTTTGAAGAATCAATACCGCTTTTTATTAGTTTATTTCTGACAATTTCCGGATGAGATTCATAGTCATTTATGGTTCGGTCATTTCCACCAAGGTTCCCGATATCAAAAACTGAATTGAACTGATAGGGAATAACCAGGCTATCATCAAAAATAATCTCTTTAATATATAAGTTCCTGTCTCCTTTATCATCGAGGTAATCATTTGTAAACTCAAACATCAGAGAGTCAATTTCAGAGAGCGGAGCATTCCATTCAACTTTATATTTCCCGGGCTTTTCATCAGCATTGAAGTCTGCAATTATTGAATCATTTATATAAAAATTGAAATGAGAACAATACTTGCCACCCATTTTGCTTCGAGCGACTACTTCAATTTTATGGTGTTCGCTATCATACCCTTCATTTGATCTTAACCCCGGATAGAAAATCAGGTATCCGTTCATTGCGACCATACAAAAATCCAGCTCCGAAGACTTGATACCGGTTGTTACAATAAAATCATAACTCTGATTGTGTATCTCGCTTTTTGCCATCTCGATCGCAGGATCGGGAAGCCATGCTTCTATTACAAGCATTTCAGCATCCAATCTATGGGATTTTTCAAGAAATTTCAGGAGGTTGTCGCTGTAATTCTGCAGCAAAAGGAATAACAATCCCGCCAAGGAAATAAATATCAAAGTAATTTTTATTGTATTTTTCAGGACTTTTTTCAACTTGAACCTGTATTAAGCCAGACTAATTTGCATCTAAAGTAATTCTTTCGTATTAAAAAAAATCTTACTGGTAATAAAACGGTTGTTTTTTTGTTTGTATCTATGGACTGAACAAATCTTTGTTTATGAAATTAAGGGATTCAGGCTGATTGTAAGGTTTCATTTAAAATATTTGCTATAGATTGGATTCAATAATAAAGGTTGATTTAAATCGTCATGAAGATCCTTCAGTATTGAAAGGATCAGGCTCAGTTTTGATAAGGAAGATTATACCAAAGGAAGATCCGGCAAATTACTTTATTAATTACATTCTTCGTGGTTAAAAGTTTACCTATTCTTTTTACTTATTTTTACATGACTTGAAATCCCGGATAATTTACTTGTCAATGTAACCGTTTAACAAAGAATAACAATTCCGGGAATATACTCCTATTATTAATAAAATGCTGGTCTTGTCTATGTGACTGACCAGGCGAAGCTATATTAAAATTCTCTGAATTGCTGATCAAAAGTTAAAACCTTAAGATTAAATTTCCGGGACAAATAGAACTAAATGATAAATTACTATTCCAGGGGCAGAAAACTTCTAAAGTCTTATTTTACCGAAGGTCACGAACGAAGCATAAAAGCCAAGAAGAATATACTTGGATCTTTTATGATCAAGATTTGCAGTATTGGTATAAGCCTTCTATTAGTACCTCTTACTATAAACTATGTAAATTCATCCCGTTATGGTATATGGCTCACTCTAAGTTCTATTGTTGCCTGGCTGAGCTTTTTTGATATTGGTCTTACACAGGGACTTCGCAACAGATTTGCCGAAGCAAGGGCTAAGAATGACGATTCGATCGCCCAGGTATATGTAAGTACAACCTATGCCCTGCTTGCAATTATTTTCGTGGCTATATGGGTTCTTTTCCTGATCTTCAATAATTTCCTGAACTGGTCCGGCATTCTCAATATTCCAGTCGATATGCAGTCGGAAGTATCAATGCTGGCTGTCATCGTCTTTTCATATTTCTGTTTGTCGTTCGTTTTAAAGATCATTACCACTATTCTCCTGGCTGATCAGAAACCGGCAAAATCTTCTCTTATAGACCTCCTGGGTCAGGTATTTTCTCTTCTATTTATATTGATCCTTGTTAAAACCACTCAGGGATCCCTGATAAAATTAGGTATCGCTCTTTGTATTTCCCCTCTGATTGTTCTGATCGGAGCTAACCTGATATTTTTCTCAGGGGCTTATAAAAAGTACCGTCCTGTAATTTCTTTGGTAAGGTTTAAGTATGCAAAAGACCTGTTCAACCTTGGAGTAATCTTTTTTATAATTCAGTTTGCAGGGATTATACAGTATCAGACCGCAAATATCATTATTGCGAGAAATTTCGGAACTGTGGATGTTACGGCATATAATATTGTATATAAGTACTTTAGTGTATTAAATATGATTTTTACTATTTTTATTATACCATTCTGGTCAGCATCTACGGAAGCATATCAGAAGAATGATATACAGTGGATAAAGAATGGGATTAAAAAATACAATCTGGTAAATATACTATTGGCACTTGCAGGTCTTGTCATGCTGATTTTTTCAGGTACTGTATACAGATTGTGGCTGGGTGAGGGAAAAGTTGATATTGCATTTTCACTGTCCCTCTGGGGTTTTTTGTATTTCAATGTATTGATGTTCGGCGGAAAATATGTAAACTTTCTGAATGGGATAAGCGCCTTGCGTATTCAGTTTATAGCATGCCTGATAAGTCCGTTTCTATATGTGGCAATTGCAATTCTTTTGATCAGGAATTATCATCTGGGTGTTTATTCACTTTTTATTGCTTCAATTATTGCCAATTTTAACGGGTTTATTTTAGCTCCGTTACAGTATCACAAGATCATTGTAGAGAAATCAAAATCAGCCATCTGGTATAAATAAGCCGCATTGATCGCATGACGAAAATTATCCATATTCAGAAATCGGTCCTTTCAACCGGCAGAGCCCCGTTAAGACTTCACAATGCAATGCTGGAGGAGAATATTGACTCATCAATATTCTCATTGGATTTTGATGTAAACCTGACTGACAGGATAAAGGTAGCCGGTAGAAATTCAAGAATCAAGGCAAGATTGGATGACTATTTTCAGTCGGTGATTTCCTGTAAAGTCAAAAGGCAGTTCGGAATGTTTTCTTACGTCGTTATAGGATCAGATGTTTCAGCACATGAATTCGTAAGGAACGCCGATATTATTTATCTGCACTGGGTTCAGGGAGGTTTTATGAACTTATCAAATTATCGTCAGTTGGCAAACCTCGGTAAGCCTGTAATAATTTTCATGCATGATATGTGGTCAATAACAGGCGGATGTCACCATAGTTTCGATTGTGATAAGTATAAGAAAGATTGTTTCAAATGCCAGATGTTTCCTGAGGAGTCAAAGATTGATTGGGCTCATATCGAATTCCGCAAAAAAAAGAAACTTTATTCTGATTTTAAAAATATCTATTTTGTATCACCAAGCAAATGGCTTTACAATTGCGCCAGACAATCATTCCTTACAATAGACAAGCCTGTTTTTCATATACCTAATATAGTCGACACCAGACTCTATAAGCCAGTAGGCAGGAAGCTTGCAAGGAAACTTCTAAGTATTGATGAGAATGATACAATAGTTGCCTTTGGTGCATTCTCAATTTCCAGTGCCTATAAGGGATGGAATGAACTTCTTAAGGCGCTTAATATACTCAGTTCAGGTGGATTATATAAAGACCTCACAGTATTAGTCTTCGGGGGTGGATATGACAGAGAGATTGCTGATAAAATCCAGTTTAAAACACGGTTTATGGGCTTTCTAAAGGACGAATACTCAACTGTTCTTGTTTATAATTCGATCGATGTTTTTGTTACACCTTCACTGGCAGATAACTTTCCGACAACAGTTCTTGAGTGTCAGGCTTGCGGTACTCCGGTTGTTGGTTTTGATGTTGGTGGAATCCCCGATATAATAAAACACCGCGAAAATGGGTATCTTGCGAAATACAGGGATCCGGAAGACCTTGCCAATGGTATCAGTTTTTGTCTTGAAAATAAAACAAGAGGTTATTTGCTGCCCTCATTTGAAATGGGAGATTTAGTAAGAAAACATAAGGATCTAATAGCATCGGTTACCAAATAATGGAATCCGATAAAATAAAATGTCAGAAAACAACATAAAAATATTAGGAGAACCCGTTGACAGAACATCTATTGCTGCAATAAATTTGTTCTGGCTAGGATTCATGATTTATGCAGTCAGCTATACAATTTCAGCCACTGATGAGGTTAATTATGTGGTTTGCAACGTTTTTCAGCTGCTGGGATTATTTATGCTCCTACCATCTTCAGCCATATTGATCTATCTGAAAATTGATAACAGTTTTCTCCGGATGATATTTTTTACATTTATTATATGGCAGGTTGCAACAGTCATAAGAGGAATTGAATTCGATTATGAAGTAGCCAAGCAAATGCTGTTTGATCCAAATTCAGGTGTTTTCCTGTACCTGTCTCCTATTATTATGCTGATACCGGTTAATATTACTTACCTTAAAAAGATCTTCCAGACAATAATAGTATTAAGTATCTTCTTCATTTTCTACGATATGATTTTTATCAGGCAGCTTCTTTACCCCAGCGAGAATATGAGGAGCCAGGCTATGATTGAATTCTTTACACAACAGCTCAGCCTTTGCGGTGGATTTTTGCTGCTTACCTATTTTTATCATTCAAGAAAGGCGAATCTGTTTATACTTTTTGCAATGGCTGCAACCTTCTTATTTGCAGTAATTAGGGCACGGAGAGGATTGATTTTCATGACATTCAGTATACTGTTTTTCAGTTTCCTGATTTACCATTATATAAATAAGACAAAAGTTGTTAATATGGTCCTGTCATTATTTCTTATAACGATAATAACTTTTATATCGATAAGGATCTATAATGAAAACCGCAAGGACACATTCAGCCTGATAACCGAACGTATTAATCAGCGTACCAGATCCGAAGTGGTTAAGTACTTCTACAGGGATATGCAGGCAAAAGACTGGATAATTGGCAAGGGTTTAAATGGTGAATACTTTTGTCCTGGTGTCACTGAAGGTGTCGGCAGGATCACTATTTTCAGAAGAGTAGTTGAGACCGGATACCTTCAGGTAATCCTGAACGGAGGGTTGATAAGTCTTGTTCTTCTCCTCCTGATAGCGATTCCCGGTATGATCAGGGGAATATTTTATTCAAAAAATATTCTTTCCAAAGCAGCAGGCATCTGGATATTCCTATTCCTGTTATTCATGTATCCGGGAACCATAACCAAGTTTTCAATGCACTATCTGCTTGTCTGGATTTCAATAGGCATCTGTTATTCAAAGCAGATTTGCAGTCTGCCGGATGAAACCATAAGAGAAATGTTTACCTCAAAACAGAAACTTGTTAGACAAAACCAGGAATAATATTATTTCTGTTTTATAATATGTCATTTAGAAGGATTTTAGTATTTGGTCAGCCTTTTAATAATTTCTCCGGAGGAGGGATTACTCTTACAAACCTTTTCAAAGGCTGGCCGAAGGAGAAAATAGCTGTAACATATCTGGGTCATGGATTGGTAAACGTCACTACCGATGTTTGCGATACCTATTATCAGCTGGGAAAAGAGGAGCATAAATGGAAATTCCCGTTTTATTTATTTCAGAAAGAATTTTCATCAGGTATTAAATCAATTGAAGATAGAAAGGATATTCCGGTAAATTCCGCACAGAAAGGGTTCCGGCATATGGTTGTTAATAATTATTTCTATCCTTTTTTACGATGGGCAGGATTATTCCATTTTACAACCACACTCTCACTTTCGGAAAAATTTAAAAACTGGCTCACCGAATTTGATCCCGAGATAGTATACCTTCAGGTGGCGGCACGTGATGAGATAGTTTTTGCGAAAGATCTGGTCGGGTATCTGAAAGTTCCGTCGGTTATCCATTTTATGGATGACTGGCCAACCACAATTAGCAGCCGGGGGCTTTTTAAAAGATACTGGTCACGTAAGATTGATACGGAATTAAAATCTCTTCTTGATAAGGTCGACTTGCATCTTAGCATAAGTGATGCAATGTCGGATGAGTACAAAAAAAGGTATAACAAGAAATTCCTGCCGTTTCATAACCCGATTGAAGTCGAAATATGGGCACCCTATGCAAAGAAGGATTTTAAGATCGATAAGAAATATGTTAATATTCTGTATTCCGGCAGGATAGGTGATAATGGTATTGCAGAATCAGTGGTTGAAGTTGCCTCAGCAATTGATTCAATGAAGGACGGGGAAGCAAATATTAAGCTTCATATCCAGACCCCGACTAAAGACAGGAGGATAATTGACAGGCTTACCAATTACAAGTGTGTAGTATTTAATCCTTTTGCAGAGTATAGTCAGATTCCAAAGATCTTTTCAGGTGCTGATATATTGCTACTTGCAAATGATTTCAGTTCTATGGGCTTAAAATACCTGAGATATTCGATGCCAACAAAAGCGTCTGAATATATGATATCGGGAACTCCGGTTTTTGTTTATACCCCTGAAGTGGCAGCTGTTTCGAAGTTCTTCAGCAAAAATGAATGCGGATATTGCATTACCAAACAAAGCCGCGATGAAATTGTCAGGGCAATCAGGTATCTTATAAATGATGAGCAGTATCGGAAAAAGATTAGTCTTAATGCAGTTACGCTGGCGAAGGAAAGATTTGATGCGGAAAAGGTCCGCCATAATTTCCAGAAACTTTTAACAAACCTAGACAAAAAAGATAATCATGTTCAATGACAAGGTTCTTTTAATTACAGGAGGTACAGGTTCGTTTGGCAATGCTGTACTGCGCAGATTCTTAAATTCTGATATCAGAGAAATCCGCATATTCAGCCGTGATGAGAAAAAGCAGGATGATATGCGTCAGTTTTACAGCAATGACAAAATCAAGTACTACATCGGGGATGTACGGAATTATGAGAGCATTAAGAGTGCAATGAAAGGTGTGGATTTTGTTTTTCAGGCAGCAGCATTAAAACAGGTGCCATCCTGCGAATTTTTCCCCACTGAAGCTGTAAGAACAAATGTTCTTGGCTGTGAAAACGTTCTGAATGCAGCTCTGGAAAATAATGTCAGCCGGGTAATAGTGCTAAGTACTGATAAAGCAGTTTATCCGATAAACGCCATGGGTATGTCAAAAGCCCTGAGTGAAAAAGTTATGATCGCAAAATCGCGCAGCCTGGTAAACACCGATCAGGTTTTCTGTGGGACAAGATATGGGAATGTAATGGCTTCAAGAGGTTCTGTAATCCCGCTTTTCGTTGACCAGATCAAAAAAGGGGATCCCCTGACAATAACTGATCCCCAGATGACAAGATTTATGATGACCCTCGATGGGGCAGTCGATCTGGTAATCTTTGCTTTTCAGAACGGGAAGCCTGGCGATATCTTTGTTCAGAAAGCACCTGCATCAACAATTGAAGTTCTGGCCAAAGCTTTGCTGAAGTTGTACAAGGCAAATAATCCCGTCAAAATAATAGGAACAAGACATGGTGAAAAGCTGTATGAAACACTTGTTAACAGGGAGGAACTTGCCAAGGCTGAAGACCTTGGCAATTATTACAGGATACCGGCTGATACCCGCGATTTAAACTATAACAGGTACTTTGTTGAAGGTGAAACACAGATCGCACAAATAGAAGAATATACATCCCACAATACACACAGAATGAATCTTGAAGAGACACAGGACCTCCTGCTCCAGCTTGATTCAATCAGGGATGATATTAAGAAACTTAAGTAAAATAATCTTAATAACCTGAATTTGCGAATAAAGTCGAAAACTGATCATCCGGAAAACATTTTAATTACATCATCGAATTTTCCAAAGGGGTCGGCTGCAGCAAACTTCCTGAATCTTTTTTGCAGGGGTATTGTAAGTTCAGGTTCCGGCATTGAAGTTTTTATTCTTAAAGGATATTTCCTTAAAGGCCGTAAGACAAGCGATGCCAAAATAAATAAAACCGATTACGGAGTTAATTATAAGTACCTTGCATTTGTCAACAGATCTTCAAATGGGTTAATGAAGATCATTGGCGATATCTATGGGTTATTCTCACTGATTTGCCTTCTCTTCTCCTTGTTTAAGAAAAGAAAGAAAACTACTGTTTTTTGTTATAACAATGAAATTCAGCACAGTCTTTTGCTGAATCTGTATTGCAGACTTACAGGGATAAAAATTGTGACATTTGTCCCTGAGTATTATGATATTTCTGAATTTTCAGGGAATATATTACGCAAGCTGAGATGGTACGGATTCTTGCTGAATTTCCACTATATAAACAGGCTCTCGGATAAACTGATAGTATTCAGTAAATACATTAAGTCTAAATATCTTGAAAAGAAATACCCGGAACATAACATTCTTGTGCAGCCTAACCTCACAGATTTTGAATTCTGGAAAAAGGATGACGAAGATCAGAGCTATACAATAGGATACAGTGGAACTCCATACAAAAAAGACGGGATCGAAGATCTTTTATCAGCGGTGGGAATACTTAAGGAAAAGGACATTGAAACGAGAGTCCTTATCATTGGGGATGTAGTTAATGAAAAATCGATTATTCCCTCATTGACTGAATTTTGCAATATGCTTGGAATCAGCAAATTGGTTTCATTTACCGGTCATGTGCCCATCGATGAGGTAAAAGAGTGGCTGAACAAGTGCAAAATCCTTGCTATTACAAGGCCTAATATAGTTCAGACCGTTGCAGGATTTCCAACCAAGATCGGAGAATATTTTGCCTGTAGCAAGACAGTCCTGTCAACCAGGATAGGTGATGTAAGCAACTATTTTATCGACAGGAAGGAGATTGTATTTGCAGAATCGGATAATCCACGATCGATCGCTGATAATATTGAATGGATATTAAATAATCAGGAGGCAAGCGGGAAAATTGCATTAAATGGTTTTAACAAAGCAAGGGAACTGCTCGATTATACGATTAAAGTCCCGGAGATGATGGACTTTGTTAAAAGAAACCCTTAGATTCAGATATACGTTCCTATATTCGGAAACATGACGGCGAAGAAAATATTAAGCGTCGGACATATGCAGTTCCCTCTTGGTCAGGCTCAGGTCCAGAGGCAGCTGCTGATGGCTAAGGCGATCATTCATGAAGGATTTGATGTTACAGTTCTTTGCCGTTACGGAATTCACAGAGAGGAAGACAGTATCAGTAATGAGGGTTTTTTCGAAGGTGTTCACTACGTATATTGCTCAGGATCCTCAATACGGCCTGATGGTTTCTTCAGAAGAAATCTATCGAAATTAAAGGGAGTGTTCAATGAATACAGATATTACAGGGAATTTTCAAAAAACGGCCAGCTTGCAGGAGCTCTGGTGAGTACAAACTGGTTTCATAACATACTCTTCTATTTTTTGCTTGGGAAAATATTCGGGATCATTACCGTTGTAGATAACGTCGAATACTGGACTGCAAACAAGAGCATAAAAGGATTCCAACGCTTTGATAAATATCTTTACGACAAGTTTTATTTTCATTTTGCAGATAAAATAATATGTATAAGTGATTTCTTAATCAGCAAAGTAAATTTATCAAGAAAAGGTAAGATTTTAAAGATACCCTCAATTACGGATTTCGATAAATTCAGACAAACCCACACTGACCCTATAGTTAAGACGAAGTATTTTTTGTTTTGTGGTTCGAAGGCTTATTCCGAAATAATCGATTTCGTGATCTCATCATTTGAAGTACTGAATCAAAGAGATTTCAGCCTTGTTCTGATCACAGCTAATACCCGGAGTCTGATTGAAAGAATTGATAAATGTCAATTAATGGATAGGATAATGGTGATGACAGACATTCCCTATGCTGACCTTGTTAATTTATATGTCAACAGCGAGGCTTTGATCATTCCGATGAGGGACAATGATCAGGACAAAGCCAGATTCCCCCACAAGATAGGAGAGTATTGCGCTGCAGGCAGACCAATAATAACCAATAAAGTTGGAGAAATATTAAATTATTTTAACGAATCCAACTCATATTTATGCTCTGATTATAACATAACTGAATATGCGGAAGCAATGGCGAGAATTATTTCTGACCCCTTACATGCAAATGATGTGGCTAAGCATAGCCATCAGACTGGCTTACTTCATTTCAATTACAGATCATATTCGAAACCAATAGTAAACCTGTTTGATCAGGCATGAAAATCCTTCATCTTATTTATGAACTTGTCCCGGGGGGGGCTGAGCGTTTTGTTATAGATCTGACGAATGAATTGTCGAAAGATTGCGAGGTATCTCTTTATACCTTGCGTGATGACACTAAGGGAAACAGTGGATTTTATGTGCCTGAGATAAATGAAAGGATCAAATATGTAAATCTTAAGATCAAGCCGGGTTTTAACCCGTTATTGCTCCTGACTTTTTATAAAATACTAAGGAGTGAAAAGCCTGATATTGTTCATTGCCATCTGAATCTTGTAAACTATTTCTTCCTGTTATCAGTATTATTTAAAAATAGAATCAGGTTCTTTTATACAATTCATAACTCTGCTGAAACTGAGGTCGAAACTGAACTGGAAAAAGCAGTAATGAGATTTTTCTTTAAACACAGGTATTTCGTTCCTGTTGCAATTTCAGATGAAACAATAGCCTCATATCAGCTCTTTTACAGACTTAACGATTTACCGGTAATTTACAACGGCCGTAAATTTAATGGCAAAACACCAGGTTATGAAAGCGTAGTCAATGAGATTTCTGAACTAAAACCGACGAGCAGAACCAAAGTATTTTGTCATGTTTCGAGATATGATGAAAAACAGAAGAATCATAAGATGCTTGTATCTGTATTCAACAGGCTGTCAGCGGAGAATTTTGATGTGGTCTTATTGATAATAGGAGAGGGATTTGAGAGAGCATCAGAGCTTAAAAAGCTGGCAAATAAGAACATTCATTTTATTGGAATAAGATCTAATGTGACTGATTATCTGTATGCCTCAGATGCTTTTTGTTTAAGCTCCAATTTTGAAGGTATGCCCATTTCGCTTATTGAAGCCTTTGCATGTGGGTGTCCTTCGATCTGCACACCGGTCGGAGGTATTGTCAACAGTGTGAAACACGGGGAGACAGGATTTCTTTCAAAAAGTCTGTCTGAGGATGATTATCTTGAAGCTGTAAAACAATTCATAATCTCTTACGAATCAATTGATAAGGAGAGACTGATAAGATTTTATCATGAAAATTTCAGCATCGAACAATGCAAAACAAGTTATATGAATTTATATAAAAGTAACGAATGAGGGTTCTTTTGTCCAATAAATTCTACTATTCCCGCGGGGGAAGCGACATTTATGTGATCGAACTCGAAAGACTTTTAAAAGAGCATGGACATGAGGTGGCTGTTTTCTCAATGCAGCATCCACTGAACAGGGAATCGGAATTCGTAAAATTCTTTCCGGCGGAAATTGATCTTAACAATAAGAGACTAAACAATCTGATTCCTTCTTTGTTACGTCCTTTCGGTTCCGCGGAAGTTCGTATGAAATTTAATAAGCTGCTTGACGATTTTAAGCCCGACATTGTCCATCTCAATAATATCCATTCACAATTATCTCCAATCCTTTCTGTTCTAGCACAGAACCTTAGAATACCAGTTGTTTGGACCCTTCATGATCATAAACTTCTATGCCCAAGATACGATTGCATGCGCAGCGGTAAACCATGTGAATTATGCTTTACCCGTAAATTCAATGTGGTAAGATACAGGTGTATGAAGCGAAGTTACACAGCAAGTTTAATCGCATACGCAGAGGCAATTCTTTGGAACAGGGGAAAAATAAGCAGGTCAACAAATATTTTTATTTGCCCGAGCAGATTTCTTTTAAACAATATGATCAAAGGAGGTTTTAGAGCCGAACAGCTGATTTCATTGTCTAATTTTGTTGATGGAAAAAAATTTTCCGGTGTCGTTGAAAAAAGGGAAAAGCACTTTTGTTACGTTGGGCGTCTCTCCACTGAAAAAGGAATTGAGACTTTGCTTAAAGCATCAATGGAACTGCCTCAATATCCGTTAAAGGTTATTGGGACAGGACCTCTGGAGTTTTTTCTGAAATCGAAATACCAGTCAAAACACATCGAATTTATGGGATTCAGGGAATGGGATGGTTTAAAAACAATCCTGGGCACTTCAGCAGGCATGGTCATCCCTTCAGAATGTTACGAGAATAATCCTTTGAGCGTAATTGAATCGTTGTGTCTGGGTACCCCTGTAATAGGTTCAAAAATTGGTGGGATACCTGAATTGATAACTGTCGGGAAAAACGGATCAGTTTTTGAACCTGGAAATGTCGTAGATCTCAGGAACCAGATAATCCGGTTATTTGAAGCACAGGTAAAATATGACTATGCCGGAATTGCCTCTGAAGCAAGAACAAAGTTCATGTCGGATAATTACTATGATAAATTGATAACGATCTATAACCAGCTTCTGTCCTCCAGGAGTAAGAATGGTTATAACGGATAAAAATTAAGATGAAAATCATACTGGTCAATTACAGATATTTCATTTCGGGAGGGTCTGAGCGATATCTTTTTAATGTAAAGGCTCTTCTGGAGAAAAATGGCCACACAGTGATACCTTTCAGCGTAAAGCATAATTTGAATTCTTGCAGTGAATATGATAAATATTTTATAAGTCCTTTAGGGAAAGGTGATTTAACTTATTTCAGTGAAAGGGACAAGACAAGCTTCACTCAAATATTCAAGTTTTTTTCAAGGATGTTTTATTCTTTTGAGGCCAGGAAAAAATTCAGGAAGCTGATCATCGATACAAATCCCGACCTTGTTTACGTGCTTCAATATCAAAATAAACTTTCCCCTAGTTTTATAGGTGTAGCAAAGAAGCATAATCTTCCGGTAATACAACGGGTATCCGATTTCGGCCATATATGTGCAAACCAGTTATTCTACAATTACAGGCTGAATTCTGTATGCACACGATGTCTGGAGGGAAACAAATTGAATGCGGTTAGATACAGATGTGTTTATAATTCAATGATTTATTCCCTGATAAAGATATCAGCATTAAAATTTCATGAAATCCTTGGAATAACAAAAAAGATTAATGCCTTCGTTGTTCCTTCGAAATTCACACTGTTAAAACTTGCAGCTTTTGGGATTCCGGAATCGAAGCTTTGTAATATTCCGACCTTCTTTTCTTTTTCCAGGGCTGAGGAAGGATTAGGAGAATTTAAGGTAAAATACGGGGATTTTGCGTTGTATGTTGGTAGAATTGAAGAAGAAAAAGGCGTTATGACTCTTGTCAGGGCTTTTGAAGATACAGAGATGCCTTTGAAGATTGTTGGTTATTCCTCGAAGGGATATGATAAGAAAATAATGGAATACCTGACCGGCAAGGATCACAAAATTGAATTTGTCGGCAAACAATCTTTCAGAAAAGTCAGGGAGTATTTAAGCGAATGCGCTTTTACTGTTTGTCCTTCAGAATGCTACGATAATTTTCCGAATTCTGTTATTGAATCATTTGCATTTAAAAAAGCAGTTGTCTGTACTAATCTGGGGAGTCTTAAGGAGATGGTTGAACACAACAAAACGGGGCTTTTGTATGAACCACTTGATCATCTTAAGCTCAGGGAACATTCCACCTTCCTGTTTTCTCACCAGGAGGAATTGGTCAGAATGGGCAAGGCTGGCCGGGTAATGGCTGAGAACACCCTTTCAGAGGCTAGTCATTATAATTCATTGATTAACCTCTTCAGAAAGTATAAATCAGAAAAAACTTAAAGCTTTACATGTTTAATTTGGCTTACTTATCTTATTAAAATAATGGCAGGAAACGAAACCGGAGCATTACCAACTGATGTTTCTGTAATTACAACATATCGTTGCCAGATGCGATGTAAAATGTGCAATATCTGGAAGTTTCCTACTGATGAAAAGAAGGAAATTACTCCAAAGGACCTTGAAAAACTGCCCTCTTTAAAGTTTGCAAATATAACCGGAGGAGAGCCATTCCAGCGTCGTGATCTGGAAGATCTCATTGCTGTTCTTTTTACAAAAGCCCCAAGGGTTGTTATTTCTACTTCCGGCTGGCATTATGACAGGATAATAAAACTTGCAGAAAAATTCCCAAAGATAGGAATCCGGGTCAGCATTGAAGGACTTTCGCAACGGAACGATGAATTGAGAGGCCGTCAGGGAGGGTTCGATAACGGGCTGAAAGTTCTTCTGAAGCTTCGCTCTATGGGCGTTAAGGATATCGGCTTCGGTATAACCGTTTCAAATCAGAATTCTGAGGATATGTTATGGCTGTATCGTTTAGCCAAAGAGATGAAACTTGAGTTTGCCACAGCTGCATTCCATAATTCCTTCTATTTTCACAAGGATGACAACGAAGTAACTAACAGGGAGATAGTGACAAACCACTTCGAAGAGCTAATAAATAATCTACTGAAAGAGAACAATCCAAAAAGCTGGGCGAGGGCTTTTTTTAATCTTGGATTAATTAATTACATCAGGAGAGGGAAGAGAATGCTTCCATGCGAAGCCGGGCTTACAAACTTTTTTGTCGAACCATACGGAGATATTTATCCTTGCAATGGACTGGAAGACAGAATCTGGAAGGAAAGCATGGGGAACCTTCATGATTTTTCAACATTTGAAGAACTCTGGAACAGTGAACAGGCAAAAAGGGTGCGCGATCTTGTGAAAATTTGCCCGAAGAATTGCTGGATGGTCGGCACTGCTGCCCCTGTAATGAAGAAATATATTAAACATCCTGCCGGCTGGATTATTGAAAATAAGTATAAATCCATTTTGGGCAGGAAAATCTGTTGCGACCGGATTCCTTATTACAATGTCGGACAGAATCCATTACAGGGCGATCTGGATTATAAAAGAATGAAGCCTTTTACAGATACCAACGGTGTTAAACCGGATCCAAACCTCTCTTTGATTGAATCATAAACCTGTGATTCAAAAATCAACTTAAAACTGTAGGATATTTCTAATATGAAGATAGTTGTAATTGGCACCCGGGGTATTCCAAATATCCAGGGTGGAGTTGAAACTCACTGCGAGGAATTATATCCTCACATGGTGGGTTTAAATTACGAAATTCATCTTATCAGAAGGACATGCTATGTTCCTCCCGATGATAATCTGACTGAATACAAAGGTGTTCAGCTACATAACGTTTACACTGTCAGGAAAATAACTACTGAAACAATTTTACATACTTTCCTGGCTGTGCTATGGGCAAGAAAACATGGTACTGATATACTTCACATCCATGCCATCGGCCCGGCTATTTTCACACCATTTGCCCGTTTACTGGGCCTAAAAGTAGTTTTTACTCATCATGGACCGGATTACGATCGTGCAAAATGGGGCCCTGTAGCCAAATTCGTACTCAAAGTTGGAGAGAGGCTGGGCACTGCCTTTGCTAATGAAATCATTGTAATTTCCGAAGTGATAAAAGATCTGCTGGAAAAAAAATACAAAAGATATGACACCAATCTGGTCTTTAACGGAGTAAATCCGCCTGTCTTTTCCAATAAAATGGATTTTATTGAATCGCTCGGACTTAAACCACGCAAGTATGTCTTTACTTTAGGTCGTTTTGTCGAGGAAAAGGGTTTTGACTTTCTGATAAAGGCTTTTAATGAGTTGAATCAGAACGAGTACCGACTTGTAATTGCTGGTGATGCAGACCATGAGATCCCCTATACAAAACAACTAAAAAGACTTGCCGGGATGAACAATGTTCTTTTACCCGGCTTTCTGAAGGGAGAAGAGCTGCATCAGCTTTTTACTTATGCCCGGCTGTTCGTTTTGCCTTCATTTCATGAAGGGTTACCAATTTCGCTGCTCGAAGCAATGAGCTACAGACTCCCTGTTCTTGTAAGTGATATACCCGCAAATAAACAGGTCTCATTGCCAGGGAATAAATATTTTATTACAGGAGACGAAAAGTCACTAAAAAGCGGACTGGAAAAAATACTTCAACAGAAATTTGAACCGGTTGATTACGACATGACTCCTTACGACTGGTATAAGATCGCACTCCAGACAGACGCTATTTACAGGAAAGTAAACCACAAGAAATGAGTTTGAAACTGAAAATAGGTTTAATGGTTGACAGCTATCTTGTGGCTGCATGGAAGTATGATATTATTGAAAAGATATCTGATTCGGATTTTGCTGCTGTTGCTGTAGTAATTAAAAATTGTGCCGCGCAATCTGCTGATAAAAGTAGAATCAATCCAGGGCTGCTAGTTTACAGGCTTCATGTAAAACTTGATAAGATCATCTTTGGAAAAAGTAATGATTATTCTCAGAACAAAGATATCCGGGCTTTGATAAAAAATGTTCCTGAGGTCACCCTGAATATAGAGGGGAATGATGATTACCAGGAGTTTCAAATAGGGGATATAGGAGAAATCAGTAAATATAGTCCTGACATAATATTAAAGTTTGGTTCTGGATTACCATGTGGCCTGCTACTAAAGGTTCCAAAATATGGGGTATGGTCGTACTCAATGGATAATTTTGATAATGAACGATCTGGTATCACAGGGTATTATGAAGTGGTTGAGAACAACCCCGTTACAAAATCAGAACTGGTAATTTTTAATGAGTGTGGAGAAAAACCCCATGTAATCTCAGATGCCTGGGAATCAACCTGTTCATACTCAATTCATATGAACAGGGATCGACTTTTCCGGAGGTCATCATTATTCACAGTCAGAATATTACATGGGATCCATCAGTTTGGGAAAAGCTATCTCGATGATCTCATCAATACACATGACATAAATTCCGGAGATGAAAGCCGCGATTTGTCTGTTCCTTCTTTTATCTGTTCAGTCAGGAATTTTAGCGCGGCAATAATGATTTTTTCACGCAAATCGCTTAAAAAGGTATTTTATTCCGATCCATTTTCCTGGGTACTTCTTTTCAAAATAAAGGACAGTAAAGATTTCCTGAATAATTCATATTCAAGTTTTAACAGATTACAACCTTCAAAAGACAAATTCTGGGCAGATCCTTTCGTCATCAGCAGAGATGATAAGTATTCTATTTTTGTTGAGGAATTTATTTATGCAAAGAATAAGGGACATATCTCTGTTCTTGAACTTGATAAAGCAGGCACGCTTTTAAGAGTTAAGAAGCTTATTGACAAACCCTACCACATGTCTTATCCATTCGTTTTCGAATCGGAAGGAGCGTATTTTATGATTCCTGAAACAGGAGAAAACCGGACAATTGACCTCTATAAATGTATTGATTTTCCTGACAACTGGGTGTTTGTAAAAAATATTATGAAAGATGTGAATGCTGTTGACACCACTTTGTTTAATTACAATGGGAAATGGTGGCTTTTTACAGTCATAGATGAAATCAACAGTTCATTGGATGGCAGCCCGGAATTGTTCCTTTTCTTTACTGATAATATTTTTTCAGGTACATGGACGAGCCATCCCTTAAATCCGGTCGTTTCGGATATAAGAATTGCAAGGCCTGCAGGCCAAGTCTTCATCCATAACGGAAATATTTACAGACCTTCCCAGGATTGCGCCGGCAGGTACGGAAAGGCATTTAACATTAATCAGATACTTACACTTTCGGAAACTGAATATAAGGAAGTCCGTGTCAGAAAGATAGAACCAGATTGGGATTCTAATCTTAAGGGAACACATACTTTTAATTTTGATGGTGATTTCACTGTCATCGATGCTTATTCAATGCGCAGGAGACCATTATTAAACTGAAAGATGTCTTTATAGTCACATTATTTTCGTTTAGCAAATGGAAAGAGTAAACAAAGCGGACCTGTTTCGTTATGGCGGCCTTAAGGGGGCAAAGGGCTTTATAAAGGGTTGGTTTATACCAGGATTCAGATATACTTACCTATTCAGGAAAGTCAGCAGTCATAAGAAATGGACTTTCAAGGGAGGTTGGTATCGTTTTGTAATGAGAGTGGTTGCTTATAAAGAATACCAAATTAATCCTGAGGCCCGGATTGGCGAAGGGCTTCAACTTTATCACCGTGGTACTGTCGTAGTTGGTCCTGTTACCATTGGGAAGAACTGCTGCATTTCTCACAATGTTACAATTGGAAGGTCATATAAAGGCGGCCAGATTGGCAGGCCTTCAATTGGTGACTATGTATGGATCGGAACTGGAGCAGTAATTGTTGGTAAGATCGGGATAGGGAATAATGTTCTGATTGCCCCTAATTCTTTTGTAAATTTCGATGTCCCTGATAATTCAATAGTTATCGGAAACCCCGGAAAAATAATTAGAAAAGACAATCCAACCGGGAATTATATTACCAATATACTTGAAGATTGAAAATTAATTGAATTTGTAATATTTTAGAAAACAGATTCTTACAATTAAATGGACAGGATGATTAAAGCGGACCTCTTTCGCTATGGCGGCCTTAAGGGGGCAAAAGGATTTATAAAAGGCTGGTTTATTCCAGGGTTTCGGTACACCTATTTATTAAGGAAAACTGTCCGCCACAGAAAATTTACATTAAGAGGTATTTATTACAGGATATTGAGAAGGCTTTTTGCATATAAGGAATTCATAATAAGTCCGGAAGCAGAGATAGGCGAAGGTTTTTATCTTTATCATCGCGGAACAGTATATATAGGTCCTGTAAAAATCGGTAAAAACTGTTGCATATCTCACAATGTCACTATTGGAAGAGCCTATAAGAATGGTCAGATCGGCCGTCCGACTATCGGGGACAATGTATGGATTGGACCGGGGGCAGTTGTGGTTGGCAAAATAAATATCGGAAACAATGTATTTATAGCCCCTAATTCAGTAGTTAATACTGATGTTCCTGATAATGCAATGGTTGCAGGGTTCCCTGCACGATATATTATCAAGGAAGATCCGAACAGGGACTGGGTAAATGATATCCTGGACTAAAATCTTTCAGGTTAGGAGAATATGACAAAACGGTTGATAGTTACGGGTGCAGCTGGATTTATAGGCTCATCACTTTCCGATAGTCTGTTGAGTAATGGTTCCTATGTACTTGGGATAGATAATTTTGATCCCTATTATGACAAAGACTTAAAGGTAAGGAACATTGAACATGCTTTAAAATGTCCGCGTTTTCAATTCATGGCAGGGGATATAAGGGATTCGGATTTTATTGACAGCTGCTTTTCAGATTTCAAACCCGATGTTATTGTACATCTTGCCGCTAAAGCCGGTGTAAGGCCATCCCTGAGTGACCCGGAATTATATCTTGATGTAAATGTTATGGGTACCCTGAACATCCTTGAAATGATGAAAAAAAACAATATCAGGAAAATGATATTTGCCTCTTCTTCATCAGTTTATGGAAATAACAGGAAGGTCCCGTTTTCAGAGATTGACAATGTTGATTTTCCTGTATCACCTTATGCTGCATCCAAGAAAGCAGGAGAGCTCCTATGCCATACTTACCACCATCTGTATAATCTGGACATATTCTGTCTGCGTTTTTTTACTGTATATGGCCCGAGGCAGCGTCCTGATCTTGCCATTCACAAATTTGTAAAGGCATTGTTAACTGATGAGTTGATAACTCTTTACGGGGATGGAACCACTTCGAGGGACTACACTCATATCGACGATATTGTGAGAGGTATTTCAGCAGCAATTGAAAGGGTGAAAGGATTTGAAATCTTTAATCTGGGCAATTCGAAACCCATCTCCCTGACCGGCCTTGTGAGATTACTGGAGAAATCGGCCGGAAGGGAGGCTAATTTAAAGTATATGCCGATGCAGGATGGGGATGTTGAAAGAACATTCGCTGATATCTCCAAAGCAAGGACCGGGCTCGGTTTTAATCCTGAAATCAACCTTGAGACTGGTATTAATAATTATCTGAAATGGTTCAGAGGGTTTTTATCAGATAGGGGATATCCCGGTTTGTCAAATGAATAATCTGAATATCAATGTCTTTGTCAGATATTTTTATATGTGGATAAAACATACTAATTTAGCATGAGCTTTATAGCTATCTGTCAGGGGAAAGTCAGGAGTCGTTATTTAGTTAAGTTATTCAACATTGAATGATGCATATTGCGATCATCTGTAAGACATTTTTGAAGGGAGGAGCCGAAAAACAGGCTTTGATCCTGACTAAATTGCTTGTTGATAAAGGAATAGATGTAATACTCGTAAACTGGTACGGGGAAAAGGTTGATCAGCGGAATCTTAAATTCATCAGCGATAATTCTATCCGTTATTATCCGATGAGCGGAGGCTACCTGAAGAAACTGAATAAGTTCCAGAAAATATTAAAAGTTGATGAGATCTCGATAATTATTTCTTACCTGACACTGGCTAATTTCGTTTCAGGGGTAAGCAAGATCCTGAACAGGAATGTTATAACCATTGGAGGGATAAGGAACGAAAGGCTTCCTTATTACAAATTCCTGTTTGAGAAGCTGATCCACAATTATCTTAACGATGCAACGGTTTTCAATAATTTTTCTGCCAAAGAAAAGTTTGAAAGGAGAGGGTTTAATCCCGATAAAATATATGTAATCCAGAATGCTATTGAGTTAAAAAATCCACAACCGGATTCAAAGTCATCCAATGGTGAAATTAAGATTATTACTGTAGGGCGTTTTGTTAAGCAAAAGGATTATGAAACAGCTCTGAAATCTTTCAGTAATCTTGTTGAAAGAAACAAGGACAGGCAATTCAGTTATTATATTGTCGGTTATGGTCCCCTCGAGAAAGATGTAAGATCGATTGCTGAACAACTTAATATTGACAATAAAATAAAAGTATTTATTAATCCTCCCGATGTTCCGGCCATTCTTAAGAGCAGTGACATTTTTCTAAGTACATCACTGTTTGAAGGCGTTTCAAATTCTATAATGGAGGCTCTGGTAGCCGGACTACCTGTTGTTGCAACTAATGTCGGAGATAATAGTTACCTTGTTAAAAACGGGAAAAACGGCTTTCTTGTGCCGTGCAGGGATGTTGAAACCATTGTTGACAAGCTTGAATACTTGTCAGGTTCAGCAGAAAAAAGAATTGAATTCGGAAAGAACAGCATAAAGGTTGTTGAAACCGAGTTCTCCAAGATGAAATTGCTGGACAGCTATTTAAGTCTTTTCTCAAAATTACAGTAGACAATTTGCTTTTTACTTTCCTGTTTCAGGAACAATCAAAACATCATCGGAATGTTTCGGAGATTCCTGAGATCTTAATTAATCTATAAAACATAACATCAAAACCATAATGCCATAGGGGCATTAAACAATAATGAAAATAGGAGTAATTGGAACGAGGGGATTTCCTGAAATACAGGGAGGACTGGAAACACACTGTCTGGAACTTTATACCCGTTTAGCAAAAAAATATAATATTCAGGTTACCGTCTACAGGAGAAAACCTTATCTGAATGAAAAAAACAATGATTCAGTTTATCCGAATATCAGGTTTGTTGATTACCACGTTCCAAAAAGCAAGAATATAGAGACATTTATTCATACTTTTCTGGCTACGTTCCATGCCCTGTTTCAACGGTACGACATTGTACATTTTCATAATACCGGTCCCGGTTTCTTTATTCCCCTGTTAAGATTATCCCGCACAAAAATTGTATTTACATATCATAATGTAAGCTACACTCATAAAAAATGGGGCGCATTTGCCAGAAGCTTTCTCACCATGTCAGAAAGAATCAGCGTGAAAAACTCAGATTATATAATTTTCATTTCAGAGTTTTTAAAATCTGAAGTGGCGAAGAAATATGCTCTGGGAAGCAGTAAAGTGATTTCAAATGGCGTTAATCTGCCTGTCAGAGCTGCAAATTCAGATTTTATTGAGTCTCTCGGCCTTGAAAAAAACAAGTATCTCATCGGAGTGGGAAGGTTTCTTGAGGAAAAGGGATTTGATTACCTGATCAGGGCATATGGGAAAACGGGGGTTAATGATTATAAATTAGTCCTGGTTGGCGACACTGATTACCCTACAGATTATTCAAAAAAACTACGGGCCCTGGCTCTGAAAAACAATATTGTATTGACAGGATTTATTAAAGGTGATAAGCTGCAGCAGGTTTTTTCCTTTGCCAGGTTGTTTATTATTGCATCGTATTCTGAGGGTCATCCTATTGCATTGCTTGAGGCAATGAGCTATAAAACTGATGTGCTTGCCAGCGATATCCCGGCGAATTTGCAGGTTGGGCTTGAGAGTAGAGATTACTTTAAGGTTGGTAATGAGGATGACCTTAAAGAAAAGATATTGGCAAAGTTATCAGGGCAAGGTGAACGGGATTATAAAGATTTGTTATCATCAAAATATAATTGGGACACCATTGCAGGTGAGACATATGAAATTTATAATAATCTTATACCTTAAATATGAAACTTAAAGGAGGCATAATTGGACTCGGTAAAATGGGTATTTCCCACGCAGCGATTGTAAGTCCTCATCCATCCGTTGAAATGGTTGCAGTATGTGACACTTCGACAATCGTGCTTGACGTGTTCAGAAAATTCAGCAGTGTGAAACTGTACAATGACTATGTGAAAATGATTGAAAAAGAAAATCTCGATTTCGTGGTCATTGCTACACCTACAAGACTGCATTACCCTATGGTAAAGTATGCTCTGGAGAAGGGACTTAATGTCTTTTGTGAGAAGCCATTCTGCATGAATACAAATGAAGGCAGGGAACTTGAGGATCTGGCCGGAAAGAAAAAGTTGATCAACCAGGTAAGCTATCATAACCAGTTCGTGGGAACATTCCGTGAGCTGAAACGACTGCTGAAAGCCGGCATTATTGGTGAACTGATTCATTTTACAGGAGAGGCATACGGAAATGTTATTACAAGTGACAAGGGAGGTACATGGCGGTCAGATCCCCATGAAGGGGGAGGATGTTTGCTCGATTATGCCTCACATGTAATTAACCTTATTCAGGAAATAATCGGCAGACCGGTTAAGGCTGACGGTTCTGTTATGAAGAACATCTTTTCTTCCACTGTGGAGGATGCAGTTTATTCTATGCTGATCCTTGAAAGTGGGCTGAGCGGAGTTCTTTCAGTCAACTGGTGTGATGAAACATATCGTAAAATGTCAACCACTGTGTCAGTCCAGGGGAAAAAAGGAAAAATTATTTGTGATGCTACAGAGATCAGGATTTACCTGAATGAGTCAAATACCAGGGAAAAACTTGATAAAGGATGGACGATAAAATATATTACTGAACTGGCAATCCCCGTTGATTTTTATCTCCGGGGTGAAGAATACAGTGCTCAGATTGACCATTTCATCCGGTGTGTAATTAATAAGAAACAGACAGATATAAATTCATTCGAACAGGCTTTATATACCGATAAAGTGATAGAATTAATAATTGAAGATTCAAAAAAGTGAAAATGATGGATAAAGTATTATTCGGTGATAATCAGTTTTTCGCCGTTAGTCATATGTCTGACGAAAAATCGAGGGAACAGGCAATCCGGTTCAAGGATGATGCCTCAATAATCCGTGTCCTTGACCAGGCAAGAGAAGTCGGGATAAATACATTCATGTGTACAACACACGACAGGATCTCAAATGTATGTGACCATTTCCGGAGTCATCCTGAGAAATACAGGGGATTTAAGTTCTATCCATGTATGCCATACGCTCATAAATATGCAAATGCGGTTACAGAACATGGCTATTTAGGTACAATAAAGAAATATGTTCCGGGTAATCTGTTCGGTACATTTGCAAAAGGAGGGCTGGCTTATGTTACAAAGGATTTCATTAGCCTTATGGAATTGCTGGTAGATGCTGAGATGAAAATGTTCAAAGGGGTCGAAACCCCGGTTATATTCATCCAGAATGTACTTGTCGATCTCATTCTGGGCCTGAAAATGTTTGAGGTATTCAGGGAATATGATATGTACATCAGAAAAAAATATAATGCTGAACCGGGTTATATCACGATGAACCTGCCTGCCATGTATGATGCCCTTGAATCAGTGGGAATAGGAAATCCGATAATCTGCAGTTCAATAAACAAAATCGGATTCCGGATGCCGGGAGGAAGGGAACTTTACGAGAAATATCTGACTGAAAAAACTTTTCGTCCGATAGCAATGCAGGTACTTGCTGCAGGGGCACTCCGACCGAAAGAAGCAATAGAATATCTCAGCCATTTTCCAAGAATTGAATCTGTACTTTTTGGCGCCTCCTCTAAAACACATATTCAGGAGACAAAGGAACTTATTGAGTCTATGCTGAAGTAGAACTGACATTGTGGTGAGTATGGCGATAGCCTGCTGATAAAGCTCAACTCTTAAAATTGTATATTGGAACCTGATATTTCCTAAGGGATTATCAGGTTTTTTTTTTAATTTTGAGCCACATCAATTTATTTCCGGAGGATTGTAATTTGTTCATAGCCAGAATACAATCTTTTATAGGAAGATAGTATTATGAATTATTTTAAAAGGATCTGGGAAAGCATTTATAAGATTCTGATGCTCAAAGCCAGCGATGAAAAAAGAATAAGGTACCTGCGAAATCTTGGAGTGAAGATCGGAGAACGCTGCAGAATAAGAACTATGTCATTTTCCACTGAGCCCTACCTTATTGAAATAGGCAATCATACTGCGGTTGCTGCAGGAACGCAGTTTATCACACACGATGGAGCAACCTGGGTGTTTGAGGATGATGTTGACGGGGGCGGTATTTTTGGAAAGATCGTGATAGGCAACAATGTTTTTATTGGAATAAATTGTATACTTCTTTCAAACACATCGATCGGTGATAATTGTATTGTAGGTGCCGGAAGTGTAGTCAGGGGACATTTCCCTGAAAATTCAGTTATTGCCGGTAATCCAGCTCAGATAGTATCAAAAACAGGCATTCAGAGGATGCTCTCAAAACAAAATGAGGGGCTCCTTAAAACCCGTAATTTCACCATTTCTCAGAAAGACAAGCTAGTTAAAGACCATTTCGGCATCAAATAAAGGATCGGAACTATACTGCTATAACCCGGCACCATTGTTTTTTTAACAAATAGCTGTTAATAAATAGTTGGCCTTTTGATCAACGGTCATATTATTGTTATGAATCGCTTAAATTCATTGACGTTCATGCAAAATCCGGTGATATTAGTATTTCATGCAGGGGAATTACTCAAGGAATTGTGATGCCAGAAGTTGACTTGAAGGCTATTAAATCATATTTTTACCACGGTGGAATACAATCCTGAATGAGACCTCTGGTTTCAAATATTTTTTTTGTCCTGTTCCTTTGGATATCAGGAGTTACCTCGGCTGAAGCTCAGGGAACCCGGATTGATTTCAGTACAATTCCTAAAAGCGGTACGATACTTATTTATGCTCATATGGATGATGATCTGATATGGATGCTCCCCTTCTGGAGAATATCAGAGAAGTTTATTGGTGGCGCAATGCCAGCAACCACAACCTACAGGACTATTGTCAGCCAACAGCAGAGTTTTCTGAATAGTAACGGATATAACATTGATTATCAGGCGAACTGGTATACGCCCTGGGATGATATAAGCGATAAGGAATATACCGAATATTATTGGGGTGCCAATACTTCATATAATTATCTTCTAAACGACCACCTGGAAACACGTCTGTTTAACAATACAACTGAGCTTTCACGTTTCGAGATCAATAAGATAAAGGCTAAGTTGGAACAATACTTCTCTGATCCTTCAATGAGAAGGGTGATAACTCACAACAACTGGGGAGAATACGGGCACCAGCATCACAAGGCTCTGAACAAGGCCGTCAGGGAACTGGCTGTAAAATACCGGAAGGATGTCTGGATGCTGGGCTGCAACAGTGGTGATTTTATTGACGTAACGGTTCCCAATGGAATTACTTACGCTTATGGCAGTTTCAATACCCCATCGCTGTACACAGGAATAAGGACGATATATTCCAATAATGGACGATGGACCTGGTACACTGACAGGGTCCCTTCGGGAGACCATAAATTCATCAGGATCGTTGAAGCCGGAAGTGATAAATCTTATATTCTCAAGGGTGATCCGATCACCTATCCCGGACCATCGCAGCAGGAATCCGGGGCATATATTTTTGATGGGGACGATGATTATATGACCCTTAAGGGGAATAATAATTCATCCTTTACAATATCTATGAGGGTTATGCCTGACCAGATTAGGGAGATGGATATCTCCGCCATGTCAGAGTATCCGACTTCAGGGAAAAATGACAGGAATCTTTACTTAAACAGCGAAGGACGAATAATAGCCCGGATCTATGACGGGAGCTCAAAAGTTATCACTTCCTCGACAAGGATTTCAGCAGCTACCTGGACACATATTACCATCTCCGGAAACGGCAGTAATTTTAAACTTTATGTTAACGGGACTCTCGATAGAACCATTGCAGCGGGAGTTGCTATTACTAATTTCTCAACTCCTGAGTTGATTCTGGGTCAGGCCACTCAGACAGGCACATATTTCAGGGGACAGATCTATGATGTCAGGATGTATAACCGTGCCCTTTCCGATAATGAAATTGCCCAGTTAAGTGGTAAAGGATACACCATAACATCGAATGCCGGAACAGGAGGAACAATAACCCCTTCGGGCTCCATTGCCGTCGGTGCGGGATCATCCATTTCATTCAGTATCAGAGCAAATTCAGGATACAGGATAGCTGATGTCAGAACAGATAATGTTTCCAGAGGGGCAGTAACCTCATATGAATTCAGAGATATTTCCGGCAACCACACAATCACCGCAACCTTTCAGCGCATAGCATTTTCAATTTCAGCTGTTGCCGGTACTGGCGGCAAAATAGATCCTGAAGGTAAGATTACAGCTGATTACGGATCAAAACGGGTTTTTACAATTAAGCCCGGTAATGGCAACAAGATCTCAGATGTCATGGTCGATAATGTATCAGCAGGCCCTATGTCGGAATATACATTTGAAAATATTATATCGGACCATAGTATTTCAGCAACTTTTGCCCCGCTTTTATATAATATAGAGAGCATTGCCGGACAGGGCGGTACTATTAGTCCGACAGGAATGACCGGTGTTCTTCATGGCAATAATCAAACCTATTCAATCACTCCTGCCAGAGGTTATCAGATAGAAGAAGTAATTGTGGATAATGTTTCCCTGGGTGTAGTTACAAATTATTCTTTCAGGGACGTAACCTCTGACCATTCAATCTCTGTCCGGTTCCACCCACTGACACTTACTGTGACAGCC
>CAZCQC010000336.1:0-11473 GCA_964500155.1 uncultured Rikenellaceae bacterium
TGCGATGTCGATTCTGAGCATCTGTCAACCAGTGCGGATGATATTGAAAAACTCCAGGGGTCAAGACCAAAAACCTTCAAATATTATGGTGATCTTCTCGATATGAAAGAGCTCGAGGCTGTGGTTATCGGTACCATCCCTCACTGGCATGCATTGCAGTTTATTGCTGCCTGTAATAAAGGTTTAGATATATACTGCGAAAAGCCTTTGGCATATGATATTATGGAAGGGTTTGCTATGGTAAATGCCGCCAGAAAGGCTGGAAATATTGTCCAGATAGGATTCCAGCGACGACAGGCAGAATCCTTTAAAAAAACCAAGGAGCTTATTGAGGGTGGGAAGATAGGAGAGGTGCACCAGGTTGTTGCCCAGATACATTATAATCCCGGGCCACAGGATACAAAAATCCAGCCTCCTCCTGCTTCCCTCGACTGGGATGAATGGTGTGGTCCTGCTCCAAGGCTGGAATACCGGCAAAGCATAGGCCACAAATCATGGAGACTCGAAAAAGAATATGGGAACGGACATCTGGTTGACTGGGGGATTCACCATATCGATATAATCCGTAAAATATTGGGTGAAGGCATGCCAGATAACATCTATGCCTCAGGTGGCCTTTTAGCTTTGAAGGACCAGATAACCACTCCTGACACTTTGAATGTAAAGTTTGGCTTCAGAAAGGCTCCTGTGAACTGGCAGCATCGTCTTTGGGGTAACGGGGACGTAACAAGGGAATATAATAATGGCATTTTCTTCTACGGTGAAAAAGGAACCATTTTTGCCGAGGATTCAAAGGTTGTCATATTCCCTTCCGGCAGGGATTCAAAAAGAGAGGATATCCAGGTTCAGACTCCCCTCATGCAGGAGAACCATGTGGAGAACTTCCTTAAAGCAGTCAGAAACAAAGACAGGACAATTATCAGCTGCACACCCGAAGACGCATTTAAGTCGACTGCAACTGTTCAGCTGGCAATGATATCATACAACACCGGCTCAATAGTAAAATGGGATCAGGAAAAGAATGAGATCATTGGCAATCCCGACGCATCTGCACTCCTTAAAAGAGAGTACAGGGGAAAATATGTGCACCCTTAAGGAATAGATCAGGCTTTTACTGGTGCCGCTCTGCGGGAAAAATAACGGGCTCTGGCCTCCTCCGGATCGGCACCAAGAGCAATATATATCTTAGTCCTATGGTCAATCACAACAGCCTGCAACTTGTTAAGATCGGGAGATTTAAAAACAGTTTGTTTTTTTTCGAACACATTATTATTCATTGTATCTGTTATTACGTGTACTAAATTCCTTGTTCTTCAAAAAAAAGTCCCGCCTTTGGCGGGACCAAAAATTTTAAATGATTACTATAGATAAACTATGCAAGTTTAACATTTACTGCATTTAATCCTTTTTTGCCCTGTTCCAGATCAAAGGTCACTTCATCATTCTCTGTGATAACATCTTTCAAACCTGATGAATGCACGAAGTACTCTTTTGGTGAATTCTCTTCTTTGATAAATCCAAAACCTTTTGATTCATTAAAAAATTTTACTGTTCCTTTACTCATGATGTGATTTTATTAATTTGCCGCAAAGATAAGCTTAATTATCGGGATATTTCATTTATTTTCAATAAATTAATTTATTTCTTCCTAATTGAAGGAAACGTGTTATCGGCAGGGACCAGGGCTCACATTGATAAAAACACCGGCACGGAAAGCTGGTGGCGGTATGCAATCAATCAGTTGTTAAAATGGTGCAGGTACTCCTCAAGCTGGTAGGTTGTGCATAATCCTCTGAATTCTGCAAGAAGTTCATTATTAAAGGGTACGCCTTTATCTTTCCTCTCAAGCCAGGCATAATATTCTTTCTCCCCGGCAGTATAGATGCGGTTTTGTCCCGGCATTTTCTTCGATGCTCTGAGCTCACGAAGAATATTTCCGGTGGTTTTTTTAAAATCCTCCGGATCAGTAAAAGCATTTATATCCAGAGCAATAAAAAAGTGGCCGAGTGAGTAGGGAGCTTTCTTTCCATCTTTAAAACCCATAAGCATTTTTAAATAAGAGCCCTGCTGGAGAGCAGAAGAAAGGATCTCAACGACGGTTGCAAAACCATATCCCTTGTATCCCCCGGTTTCTTCACCTGCACCTCCCAGTGGAGTCAATGCAGCATGCCCGGAAATAAGATCCCTAAGCACTTCCTGGGAATCGGTCTTGCTTTCGCCATTCTCATCAATTACCCATCCTTTTGGCAAATCCTTTCCGAGCCGGGCATACAGCTCAACTTTCCCTCTCTGTGTAATTGAAGTGGCACAATCAAGCAAAAACGGAAAAGGTTCATCGCTTGGCATTCCGAAAGTCAGAGGATTGGTTCCCAGCATGTTTTCCACCCCAAAAGTCGGAGCTATAGAGGGCCGGGCATTTGTACCTGTAATGCCGATCATATTCTCCCGTACAGCCATAAGGGAATAGTATCCCGCTATCCCGTAATGAGTTGAGTTTCGGACAACTACCATACCCATGCCAAATTTTCCTGCCTTTTCAATAGCCAGCCTCATTGACTTAAAAGCTATAACGTGACCCATTCCGTTATGACCGTCAACAACAGCTGTTGTCGGACTCTCTCTGACAATTTCAATATTTGTGACAGGATTCAGAATCCCATCCTTAATCCGATCCAGGTAGATATTTTTTAAACGATTAACACCATGTGAGTCAATTCCGAATTTGTCAGCCTGAAGCAGAACATCACCAATAACCTTTGCATCTTCCTCAGGGATGCCTGCTTTAATCATAATTTTATTGATGAAATTCTCAATCACCGTAAATGAAATAAATTTTTGTGCCATTTCTATTGTGTTAGTTGTTAAAGTAAATATAGTCCCCCGAATCAATACCTCAACATCGTCAGTCGTGTGTCGTGTGTCTTGAGTCTTGCGTCGTAATAATTATCATTTTCCAATACAAAAATTTTTGAAAATATTCCCAAGTATCTCATCAGTAGTTATTTCCCCCGTGATCTCACCCAGGTAATGTATCGCCTGACGTATATCGGTTGCTAACAGGTCACCGGGGAGATGTTCTTCAAACCCGGCAATAACTCTTTCCAGACTCTCAGAAACATGCTTAAGAGCTTCGAAGTGGCGGATGTTTGTAATTATTACGTTCTCCTGGTTAAACCGTTCCTTTTCAAGTATTTTGCCCAGCTTGCTGCGAAGTTTATCGAGCCCGGTTCGGTTTTTTGCTGAAATAAATAGGAGTGAATCATCAATATCTAAATAAACATTGTGTTTCAGATTATCCATACCTTCCTGATTGCCTTTATCAATTTTATTGATAAGGACAATCAGCTTCTTCTCAAGACCGGTGATCATATTCCTGATACTGTCGGCTCTCTTGTTAATCATACCTGCTGATTCAGATATTTCATCTACCATAATAATCACCGAGGACCCTAATATTTTTTCGTTGGTCTTTCTAATTCCCAGGCCCTCTATTACATCTGAAGTATCACGTAAGCCTGCAGTATCTATAAATCTGTATTCCAATCCATTAATAATAATGGAATCCTCAATCACATCCCTGGTTGTCCCTGGGATTTCCGAAACAATGGCTCTCTCTTCATTAAGTAGAGCATTTAACAAAGTTGATTTGCCCGAATTCGGTTTTCCGACAATAACAACAGGAATGCCATTTTTAATGACATTCCCCAGTCTGAATGAATTTGCCAGTTTGTCGGCCATGTCCTTAACTTTTAGAACTATTGAAGTGAGTTCCTTCCTGTCAGCAAATTCAACATCTTCCTCCCCGAAGTCCAGCTCCAGTTCAATCAGAGAAGCAAATTTCAGAAGTTCTGATCTAAGCTTGCTTATCTCAGCTGAAAAACCACCACGCATCTGTGACATTGCAATCCGGTGGGCAGCTTTTGTTCCTGAGGCAACCAGATCGGCAACAGCTTCAGCCTGAGAGAGGTCCATTTTCCCGTTAAGGAAAGCCCTCTGAGTAAATTCACCCGGCTTAGCTGCCAAAGCTCCTTCCCTTATCATTAGTTCAAGAATTCTTGTAATGATAAATGATGATCCATGACATGATATTTCAATTGAATCCTCACCAGTGTAGGAGTGAGGTGCCTTGAAAATACTCACCAGGACCTCATCAACAACCTCTTTGCCATCGCGGATTTCACCATGAATAATCCTGAATCCGTTTTGCTCTTTAATGCTCAGGTTTTTATCAAAAGGTAAAAAAAACTTTGCGCAAATATCAATACTTTGAGGACCGCTCATTCTCATGACTGAAATAGCTCCACCTGAAGCAGTTGCTGGTGCGCAAATAGTTTCTTCCTTATGTATCATTTGCTTGTTTCTGTTGACAACAAAGATAATTAGTTATTATTCTTTACCCATTGCCGCCAGAGCATATTGTATAGTCAGAATATTGCGTAAATTTAAGATACTAATAGGTTCCTCGCTTCGCACTGAATGACAGACACTTCTGATATAAATTAGTAAAAATTACTATGAAAAGAGACTCCGCTTTGAATGAAATCAACCGCAGAGATGCTGTGAAATTATTAACAGCAGGTTCTGCTGCGGGCTTACTTGGTTTTTTCGCAAGTCCTGCCGTAAGAGCAGAAACCCGCGAAACACCGTTATGGTCGACAGGCCTTCCTCCCTTAAGGATCAGGAGTGTCAAGGCAATTGCTACCGCTCCTGAAGGGTCAAACCTGATTGTAGTTAAGGTTGAAACAACCGAACCCGGCCTTTACGGACTTGGCTGTGCTACCTTTACCCAACGGGCAATGGCAGTTATACCTGCAATTAACAGTTATCTTAATGATTTTTGTGTCGGTAAGGATGCTGACAATATTGAAGATATGTGGCAATCGGCATTTGTGAGTTCATACTGGCGAAATGGCCCTGTTCTCAATAATGCTCTGAGCGGACTCGATGAAGCACTTTGGGATATAAAGGGTAAAAGGGCAAATATGCCTGTTTACCAGCTTCTTGGAGGTAAATCCAGGATAGCGGTCGATTGCTATGCCCATGCAAGCGGCCCGACACCTGAGGCACTTGCTGATCGGGTACAGCAATTCATGGAGCAGGGGTTCCGCCATATCCGCATTCAGCAGGGTGGTTATGGAGGTGTAGGGACAATGGAGAAAAAGCCTGATTTCAAGGAGGCTGGTTTTGGAAGAGAGGAGGATATGTATATGGATCAGCACACATATCTTAAGAGAGTCCCCGAAATGTTTGATTATGTCAGGAAAAAGTGCGGTGAGGATATTGAGCTGTTGCATGACATCCATGAACGTGTGGAACCGCTTGATGCGATAAATCTGATTAAGCAACTTGAACAGTATCGTCCTTACTTTATTGAGGATCCTTTTTCGCCAGAGAACATGAAATGGTTCAGGCAACTGAGAACCAGTACAACAGTTCCGATTGCAATGGGAGAATTATTCAACAATATAAATGAATTCAGGGATTATATGGTGGATCAGCTGTTTGATTTTATACGGGTTCACCTGTCCCAGATCGGGGGGATAACTCCAGCAATGAAAATTGCAAGGCTCGGGGAGTGGTTCAATATAAAAACCGCATGGCACGGACCAGGGGATGTTTCTCCTGTCGGACATGCAGCTAATGCTCATATCGACCTTGCCGTGTGGAATTTCGGAATTCAGGAATCACATTTCTGGAGTGAAAAGGCTCAGGCTGTTTTTCCCGGCTGTCAGACATACAAGAACGGATACATGTACATCAATGAGGCTCCTGGTCTTGGTGTGGACATTAATGAGAAAGAAGCCTCAAAATATCCGATAGGCACAAAATCAAACTGGACGCTCAGAAAGAGTGACGGAACAATTATTAAACCATGAGATTATTTAGTTCATGTTGATGGTTACTGGTTATTGGTTGCAGGTTACTGGTTACTGGTTAAAACAACACGCAACAAGCAACAAGTAACGAGCAACAGATAACATTTCGATCACCTTTCCAGGTTCTGTATAGTGAAATTGGAATCATCAATCTTCACCCCTTCATTGATATTGCTGAAGAGGATTTCCGATTTACGGTTTGTGTTCAGATTGTTTGCAATCATATCCTTAACCATATATTTTCCATCGCTCAGAGGGAAGATGCTTTTTATCTCAATTACCTTAAAAAGCTCCTTATCAAAATTATAAAACTCCATCTTTTGCACCTGATTTTTGTCGATGCTTAAATAGCTTATTTTCCTAGAGAAACCATATTCATCAGCCTTATCTTCATTCACAGGAACGCTTTCAATAATCCACTGGTTATTGGTACCGGACTTTTCGAGATGTTTGTGTATGAAGTCGGAAATAGCAGGTGAGCTCATATCCGCGTTTGAAAACTCTGAGCTCATAAAACTTTTACCTTTTTCTGAGGTAACAATACGCCGGGTCTTCTTTAAAGCAGGAAGATAAATCCACATCTCATCAGCCGTGTTTTTATTATCAAATACCAGCATTGAGGTACCTCTTACATCGGCTGGTTCAATAAACCTGATGATCCTTTTTTCAAGCCCTTCAGCATAGCTTTTGGTCATCATCGAAATTGTCCTGTTGCGGGTTGATCCTCCTTTTTCGGTTATTGTAAGAACCACAGTTGCATTCAACGAACCAGAAATGCTCTGATCGCGGCTTTTACCCATTATCTGCGATGCATCAGGTTGTTGAGCCGCTGCCTGCAAAAGCGGCAGAATTAACCCCAATAATATTACTCTCTTTTTCATTTTTTACTTTTTTCTTATTATCAGTTTCAAATCCCAGAAATCCTGGTTTGTATTTAATCAGAAAGGCCGGAATGATCACCAGGGCGCCAATAAGGCACGATCCCATGGAGATCACTACCAGGTATCCAAAAAACCTGATCGAAGTGAATCCTGAAAACATCAGTGCCCCGAATCCGGCCATTACACTAAATGCGTTGATTATTATGCTGCGTCCGATAGTCCCTATTGCAGAAGAAGTTGCTTCAGTGTAAGACAATCCGGCCCTGATCTGAAGGTTAAAACACCAGATATATTGAATGGTGAAATCCACACCAACTCCGATCATAATAGACGAAAGAAGTGCTGTAGCTGCATCAAGGGCAATACCGGTATAGCCCATAAAACCAAAAAGAATCAGAATCGATGCGACAAGTGGAATTGAACCAACAAGCCCTCCTTTAAATGATCTGAAAACAATTGTCAGGAGTAAAAGCACGGTAATCACTGCAAAAAGCAGTGAGGATATTTGCCCCTTTATAATGGATTCAGCAAAATCTGACATTATTATTGCATAGCCGCCTACACTTACTTCGGCCGGGAAATTCACTGTCAGTTCGGAGATTCTTGTCTTTACTGATTTAATAATATTGTTCTCCGGTTCTGAAATCCTGATAAGAATATGTGCTTTTGAATTATCAAGGTCGGTCAATTGCTTAAAGTCATCCGGATTGCCGCTCATGTTATAAAGTTCAAACATCTGGGCGATAGCTTCGCGTGTATCGGGGATACGGTTATAGCCATCTTCAGTATCGGTATAGATGGCCTTGCTCATTTCTCTTATAACCTGTGATATGGAAAAAACCCCACCCACACCTTTTTGATGCTCAATCTCTGTTGTAACCCTGTCAATCCCTTTCATTATTTCAGGATCTTTTATATCTCCCTTTATCATGACAGAAATAGTCTGGGATCCTCCGAATTTTGAATTGATAATTGCTGAAGCCTGCCTGATAGGATGTTTCGGGGCGAAGTAGTTCTCCTGGTTTGTATTGATCTTCAGAAATGCGATACCTGAAGCAAGGATTAAGATAATAACCGAAGAAACAAGGAGTATCTTTGAAGGGTATTTGATTATAAGGTTCGAGAGCCTGTTAAGAATGTTCTCAAATAATCTGGTTTTGTCATTTTTCCTGTTCTTTGAGATCAGACCTGAACCGCTCACAAATATCAGCGAAGGAATGAGCAGAAGGCTCATCAGAAGAGCCAGTGATACACCCGCTGCCGCAAGGACTCCGACCTGTTTTGCAGGAATAATTGAATGGGTGAGCAATCCGAGGATACCTGCTACTGTTGTCAGACCGCTAAAAAGAATCGGCATGTTCAGTGACTTGATCAGTATCTTAATCAACTCTTTTCTGGAAGCATCCGGATATCTGTAACTTAATTCCTGAAATCTTGCGACAAGGTATATTCCGTAATTATTGGCTACTGCTATCAGAATAACCGGCACCAACAGGGTTATAATTGATAATTTCCAGCCTATCAGCGGAATCAGCGCCAGACTGAAAGCAGTTGTAAGAACCACTACGCTGAAAGGCAGTATTACACTTCGCCATGATCCGAGGTTGACCTTGAGCACTAAAAGCATAATTATTAGAGCTGCAGGTATCAGGATGATAGCATCCCTGCCGACATCCCTGACCAGACTCTGTCTTATGTATGGTAATCCTCCCTTGACTATTTTAGTATTTCCAGGATTCGCACTGATTACTGAGTCAATCTTCTGAAGAGTCACTTTTTCGGTTTCTGAATTGTTTATCGTTGCAGTGATTGATGCTGTCGTCAGATCAGAAGAGACAACAATGTCACGGGCAAAACTATTTTCAAAAATATTTTTCCCGAGTTGTTTCAATTCATCCTTTTCCGATGGAATCTTCTTAATCAGAGGATCGACTGTCATCATTCCTTCTTCACTGGTTATGCTTTTAACAGTAAAGGGAGATATCCTTGCACTTACTCCATTGATTCTTGAGATAGCACGATCTATATCCTTTATTTGATTAAGGTTATCATAGCTGATAATACAGGTGTCTGTAAAAAGGATAAGCACCATATCCTGAACTCCGAATTCACTTTCGATTTTGTCTGTAGCTATCCTCGACTTAATTGACCTGGGTACATAATTCCTCATCTCCGGATCTATTTTTGTTTTGGGTATCAGCAACACTGATCCGACTCCAATCGAGATGCAAAAGAGGATAATGATCCATCTGTACCGGTAAATAAATTCTGCCATAATATTAAAAATCAACTCTCAGTGAAACATAAGCTCCATTCATGAAATCATCAACAAGATCAAACAGAGAACCTTTCCGTCCCGAATAAATCTCTGCCCCGATGGTTATTGCCAGTCCGTCAGCCGGTTTTATTTTTACTTCAGGAATCAATAGCATATCATGTGAAGTGAAGTTGTACAGGGTCATAACGGAAGGTAAAAGCTTTCCATACAGCATATCAGCCTCCACTCTCAGTCCAGCCAAATGATAATACTGTTTTAACTGATTATTATATAACCTGTTGAATGCTCCTACCTGTAGTTTTACATAATCTTCAATATCAAATCCCGGGATTGCAAGAAGTTCTGCAATCTGTGAGAAATCAGTTTCCGAACCGATCACCGGTTCGACAGAGGATGGTGTGTAATCCGCAATAAATTTTCCGCTGTATTCTCCGGTAAACCGCCAGATTCCTTTCGACCAGTCAGCTCCAAGAGCCCATTTGATTTCAGGATAAGGCACGTACTCATTTTTTGCGTACGATAGTTCCGGATCGGACCAGGCCGCCTCACCTCTTAAGCCAATAGCACCAACAGCAGTTTCAAAATCAATTCCCAGGACTCTTGTCTTATAAGGCTTAACCGATAATTCAATATATGGTACCGGGATTGGCTGGGTCAGATCGAGACTGAATTCAGTAAGGGAGATCCCGGGCAAAGGATCATAGCCCTCGAACCAGGAGAGACTCCAGTCAAACAGTTTAAGATGGAAATCAGCCTTAAGGGCGTAGCCGAACATTTCCTTTTCGGTAACCAGGGAGGGCAACTGGTTTATGAGAATATAATCAGGGAGCCTGATAGGTTCAATTATGAGCACCGAAGATCTGTAATAAGGAACAGCGACAGCTTCAAGTTTAACTTTCGCCAAGGGATAATAATCGGCAGAAACCAGCAGATTCCCCAAATCCATATCCTCCCTGTCGGGAGAGCGTGAGATCATATTGATCGGGGAGAGCTTTGATGTTGGATTTGTAAAATCGCACCGGCCCCATTTAATTATCTTCTGCCCGGCTGTAAAGTTCCATTTCTTTCCGTTTACACCTACCCAGGCTTCACGAAGATCCAGGCTGCTTACCGGTTTAAGGAATTCGGTTCCATACCTGAACCGGATATCTGCAAACGACTTGAAGTTTTTTCCTTTACTTGTTTCCAGCTTCAGTCCCAGATCAGAAAATGCACCCGGAAAAAATAACTTATTATCGGTTTTATCAACCCATGTATATAGCCCGCCCCTGATGAAGCCACCAAGTATCTTTTCCGATGAATTGTCAGTGTTATTACTAACAGCAACAGTGTCCTGGCTTTGGACAGAATTGCTGATAAGCAACAAAAGACCTGCTGATATTACCGAAACCTTCATTATTCATTTTTCTGCAAATGAACGGTAATAATCAATGCCGGTCGTCTTATCCGCTTAGTCCGTACCTGTAACTGTTAACCAGCAGGTACGTCCCGCTGATTTCGTACTCTGTTATTTTGTGATTCCCGTCATTTTTTCGCGGTATTCACTGGGGGTCAGTCCGGTCTGGCTCTTGAAAAAGGAATTGAATGTTGTCTTGGAATTAAAACCAGCATCCAATGCTATCGCCAGAATAGTATAGTTGTTGAATTTCGGCTCACTGAACCGTTCCATAACTTCTTTTACCCTGTATTCATTTACAAATGTAAAGAAGTTCCTTTTGTACTTTTCATTCAGAACCTGGGTGATATGATGACGGGCAATTCCGGTTTTATCTGAAAGGTCATTTATGGTTAAATCACCATCCAGGAATGGCTTATTGGTCTCCATGTAAGTAAGTAGCTTCTTAAGGTATTTGTCAGCCTGAATATCTTTCAGGCCGCTTTTGGAATATTTCTCTGTTTCCTTTCTTTCCCCGTTATTTTCTTCATGAAACACTTCACCGAAAATTATCGGCTGCTTGATACCATAAAAGCTGTATACAGTCGAAAATACTGCAATGAAACCAAATATTACGAAGTATGGATCAAAGGGTATGAAATCGCCGATCATATTCAGACCTCCGAGGATGAACAATATGAAAAATACGACATAAAAGCTTATCGATAATATTTTCAGCCAGTTAAGAGTAATCCGCTGAGATGTAAAGGAAGCAAGGTTCTTGAGATTCTCCTGGTGACGTTTTATTTCTATGAAGGAGAGGATACTGTAAATTGTGATTGAAAAGAAAAATGCAATTGAGTATACAATTCTCAGGGAAATTAATTTGTCGGGTCTGAAAAAACTCCTGAGATCCCTCACAAGAGGCTCCGACCTGAATATTACCGAAACAGTAAAGAAGGCAATGAATGGTACAAAATGCAGGATTTCGAGACGGTTGAATTTTTTGTCAGTATTGGTCATGAACTTGACATACAGGTAGAGCAGGGGCCCGTAGGTGAAT
>CAZCQC010000337.1:0-4869 GCA_964500155.1 uncultured Rikenellaceae bacterium
GGAGATAGTAGATCTGGTCAGCAGAAAAGATGACAGAATCAAAACATTTTCAGGGGGGATGAAACGAAGGATAAACATTGCGTGCTCATTGCTTCATAGCCCTAAGATTTTAGTACTCGATGAACCAACAGTTGGAGTCGATCCCCAGAACAGGAATCATATTTTTGAGGTTATCGAACGGTTGAATAATGAGGGAATGACAATAATCTACACAACTCACTACATGGAAGAAGCTGAACGGTTTTGTGACGATATTGCAATCATTGATGCTGGACGAATTATAGCGCAGGGGACACTAAAGGAATTAAGGCAAATCAGCAATGTCAGGGATTTATTAACGATTAAACTGGCAGATGCAGATAATGAAACAATAACCAGAATAACATCTGAAAATCCATTGTTCATGTTTGACAGTAATTCCGGTACTATTAAAGTTGAATGTGGAAATATTGGAAATGATACTTCGATAATTATAAACAAAATCCAAAACTCAGGTGGCGTTATCGAAAGAATATATTCTCAGGGAACAAATCTGGAATCTATTTATTTGAAATTAACTGGAAAAGAATTAAGAGATTAATATTATGTTCAAGCTTTTTAGAAAAGATCTTATGCTGTTTCTTCATGATCAGCGTTCTGTAATTCTCACCTTTCTTCTTCCGGTAATTTTAATAACACTTTTTGCATTTGCCTATGGTAGTTTTGGTGCCTACGATGGCCGCTCTGAACCTGTTAAATTGCTGGTTGCCGACCTGGATAAAACGACTTTTTCAAAAGAGATAATTTATATGATTGATTCTCTTGAAGATATACAAATTATCGTTTCAGATACCAAACAGTCCAGAGAGCTGGTAATCAAAGGAAAATATGCATGTGCATTGATCATTAATAAAGGTTTTCAGGATTCAATTGAATATGGAGATGCAATGCCAATTGAGCTGGTGTATGACAGATCGCGTGAAATGGAAATTGGCATTATTCACCAGGACCTGATCACCACTTTAAATAAAGATATTAACACACCTGGTATTAAATGGACCTCCGTTGTAGGAGAGAAAAATGACACTAAACTTGGGCTGATACAAGCCGTGGCAGGCACAGCCATACTCATGTTGCTCTTCAGCGTAGCCGGAGTGGGAACAAGCATTTTGGAAGAAAAGGAAAACGGAACAATAAACAGATTGCTTTATTCACCGTTAAAGGGCAGTACAATACTCTATAGCAAAATGCTTTTCGCTTTTTTTATCTCAATACTTCAGCTAACTGCAATGTTCCTTTTTGCCTGGCTCATATTAAACATGGATATGAGCATCAATATTCCAGGATTTATTCTAATGATAATAGCTACATCTTTTGCCGTTTCAAGTCTGGGTATATTTCTGGCTGCTATTGCAAGAACACGCCAACAGGCCCAGAATCTGAGCACAATTATTATCCTTGTCATGTCAGCTGTTGGCGGAAGTATGATCCCCTTGTTTATCATGCCCGCAATATTACAAAAGATTGCTTTTCTAAGTGTAAATTACTGGGGAATTCAGGGATTTTATGACCTGTTCTGGAGGGGGCTGCCATTGGAAGAGATCCTTCCAAAAATACTTATATTAATAAGCATCGGAATTGTAATGACATTGGCCTCTATTAAGTTGTTTAAGAAAAGGATTATGAAATTGAATTGAGTTTTTTCAACATAGTCTCACCTGAAAACAAAATTCCTGATTCCTGATTTGCTCCTGCACGACTTACATCGGGTCCTTTGAGGTTAAAAACATATATTGTTACAGGTAAAAAAAGTATTATTATAAATGTATTATTTACTGTTCTATTGAGTCTGGCGGCTCTGGTTAGTGATTATTGTTCAGAAACTCTTCCCTGGTCTTAAAATCCACCGCATTCAGAGGACATGTAAAATTGACGCAGCGTTTACAGTGCAATTTTCTTAGCAGGATGAAAAACAACATAACAGACATTATGTAAATGACCAGTAAAATCCACTTTCCCATCAGCGATATAAAAATAGCAGGATAACTCCAGATTACAATGAAACCTGAAATCATTATTCCTCTTTCTATACTGCTCATTGGTCCGGGACGGTATTTCCACAATTTAGGCACCCCGAAATTTCCACGGCATTTCAAAAAATATGATGAGTCATTATAATGTGGACAATGTGAACACAGGACCCTAATCCCGATGAATAAAAAGTATGATCCGAATATTACAAACCAGGCAGTAAAACTTGTTATGCTGTAATCATATAACGCAATTCCCCCGATTACAAAAGATGGTAATGTAATTATGTAGAAAAGGAGAAGTTGAACCGGATCAAAATGACATGCCAGCTTTGGCTTAATTTTGCAGTCATTGCAGGATTCTTTAGGACATTTACTAACAGGTTCGTTATTCATCCTTTATGTAAAATTTACCCGGACAACAAAATTTATACTAAAGGTAGAAATAATAATGTAATATGTATTGTAACCAATTTGAGGCATCGTTTCATTATGATGTCCCCAATTTTATTCGTGATTATATTTTTAAAATCATAGCAAAGACACGATACAAAATTTTTGGCAGGAATGACTCCTGTATTTATTAAACATATTTAAGCAGCAGTTGTTATAATTTCATCAATCAAATTATAAAAATATTTGAAGATGAAATCCGTACGTCAGTTAATAACTGTTTTCCGAACTGAATATATTTCTCAGGGCATCAATATTAAAGACATTGCCGACAATCCCTTTGATCAGTTTGAAAAATGGATTGAATCTGCAATAAGAAACAAAGTGAATCTGCCCAACGCTATGCATCTTGCGACAGTAGGGACCGATGGAAGACCTTCAGCCAGAATCATGCTGCTGAGAGGATTTGATGAAAGAGGTTTTGTTTTTTTTACTAACCATGACAGTAGAAAAGGAAATGATCTGAAAAGCAGTAATTATGCATCGATGACTTTTTTCTGGAGCGAGTTATTTCGTCAGGTAAGAATTGAAGGCGACATCCACCAGGTTCCTGATTGGGAATCAGATAAATATTTCGAGAGTCGTCCGCGTGAAAGTCAGATCAGTGCATTAGCGTCGGAACAAAGCAGGGTACTTGAGAGCAGAGAGAGTCTGGAGAAGAAAGTAAACGAATTAGGCCACAGGTTTAAGGATCAACCTATTCCACGACCTGCTAATTGGGGTGGATTTTATTTATCGCCAATACACATTGAGTTCTGGCAGGGAAGGGCCCATCGCTTACATGACCGTTTCCTGTACAAGTTGGAGAAAAACAACTCCTGGAATATTCAGAGGTTGTATCCTTAAGTTAATTATGTATAACGAAATTAAAAACTCAATTTATGAATTACAGGATTGAAGTAGACACAATTGGCGAGGTCAAAGTTCCTGTGGATAAATATTGGGGGGCTCAAACTCAACGATCAATAACGAATTTCCCCATTGGTCCGGCCGCATCAATGCCTATTGAAGTTATTCACGCGTTTGGTTATTTGAAAAAAGCTGCTGCGATAATAAACAATAAATTTGGATTATTATCAGGCGATAAAATGAAGATTATTTCAGAGGTTTGTGATGAAATTGTGGCAGGAAAACTTGATGACCAGTTTCCGCTGGTTATATGGCAAACAGGTTCAGGGACTCATACGAATATGAATTGTAATGAGGTTATTTCGAATCGCTCTCATGTATTACTTGGCAAAAAATTAGGAGAAGGTAACTGTTTTATTCATCCAAATGATGATGTAAATAAATCGCAATCATCAAACGATACTTTCCCGACAGCAATGCATATTGCAGCCTACAAAAAGATCGTTGAACATACAATCCCCGGAATAGAGATACTAATTAAAACATTGTCGGGTAAATCTTTGGCAATGGCCGAAATTGTTAAAATCGGTCGAACGCATTTTATGGATGCGACTCCTATTTCCTTGGGACAGGAATTTTCGGGTTATGTGGCTCAGCTGCAACACGGTATAAAAGCGTTAAAAAACACCTTACCTCACCTTTCAGAGTTAGCTATTGGAGGAACTGCTGTCGGAACAGGATTGAACACTCCTGAGGGATATGACAAGGAGGTTGCAGCCACTATTTCCAAATTGACAAAGCTGCCGTTCATTTCAGCAAAAAACAAATTCGAATCTCTGGCAGCAAACGATGCAATTGTAGAAACTCATGGAGCTATAAAACAATTGGCCGTATGTTTAATGAAAATATCAAATGATATCAGGATGCTGGCATCGGGCCCACGGTCGGGAATTGGAGAGATAACCATCCCCTCCAATGAACCCGGTTCATCCATAATGCCCGGTAAAGTAAATCCTACTCAGACAGAGGCATTGTCAATGGTTTGTGCACAGATTATGGGAAACGACACAACAATCAGTATAGCAGGATCAAATGGGCACTTTGAGCTTAATGTTTTCAAACCTGTCTTGATAAATGCACTGTTGCAATCGGCCACACTAATAACTGATGCCTGCAAAGTATTCAGCGACTATTGTGTTATTGGAATAGAACCTAACCTGGAACGAATTGAAAAGAATCTTAAAAACTCATTAATGCTGGTTACTTCATTAAACATTCATATCGGTTATGAAAATGCGGCAAGAATTGTCAAAAAAGCCTATGCCAATAATTTAACTCTGAAGGAAGCAGCATTAGAGTTAAATCTTTTAACGGAACAACAATTTGATGAGTGGGTTGTTCCGGCAGAAATGATTCACCCATTTAAGATAAAACTGTAAGAAAACCAATTGGTGGCAAAAACTTAATACATGGGTTGGGAAGGACAAAATTGAAACAAATCTGATTAGTAATATTAAAATTTTCAATCAGATATGATTTGCAAAGAACAAGACCTATG
>CAZCQC010000338.1:0-3443 GCA_964500155.1 uncultured Rikenellaceae bacterium
TGATAGCAAGAATTTTATAATTCATGAAATTTGAGCGATATATAAGAAACAAAAATACGAAAATATGATTTAACACGGGTAAATCTTCCTGCTCGAAAATCCGATATATACCATTTTCTTAAATCTGCGATTATCTGCGAGATCTGCGGGGAAAATATTGCTTGCATTTTATTTCCCGCAGATATCGCTGATTGGCGCAGATTATAGTATTGAGATTAGAAAAAAAGAGGATGAAATAAATTCATCCTCTTCAATAGAAAATTCAGCATGGAATTTTATTTTACCTCTTCAAAATCAACATCGGTCACTTCATCATTTCCCTGCTGTGATTTCCCGCTTCCGGCCTGTTCCGGACCTGGTTGAGAAGCAGTCGGGCCAGCGCCTGCATTCTGATTCTGAGCTGTTTTGTACATCTCCTCCGATGCAGATTGCCATACAGCATTCAATTCAGCAAGAGCTTTATCGATAGCAGGGACATCCTGTGATTTATGAGCATCTTTAAGTTTTGCAAGAGCACTTTCGATAGCAGCTTTTTTGTCGGCAGGGACTTTATCTCCGAATTCCCTTAGCTGTTTTTCTGTTGAGAAGATCATGCTGTCGGCGCTGTTTACCTTGTCAACTTTCTCTCTTGCCTGGTGGTCGGCTTCGGCATTTGCCTTGGCTTCATCACGCATTCTCCTGATTTCGTCGTCGCTCAGACCAGATGATGCTTCGATCCTAATTCTCTGTTCCTTTCCTGTACCTCTGTCTTTTGCAGTTACATGCAGGATTCCGTTTGCATCGATATCGAAAGTTACTTCGATCTGAGGAATGCCTCTCGGGGCTGGTGGTAAACCATCGAGATGGAATCGTCCGATAGTTTTATTTCCGACTGCCATTGGTCTTTCACCCTGAATTATATGGATTTCAACAGAAGGCTGGTTGTCGGCGGCAGTGGTGAAAACTTCAGTCTTTTTGGTTGGGATTGTCGTATTTGATTCGATCAGTTTGGTCATTACACCACCCATGGTTTCAATGCCAAGCGACAGGGGAGTGACATCAAGAAGCAGAACATCCTTAACCTCACCTGTCAGAACACCACCCTGAATTGCAGCACCTACTGCTACTACCTCATCCGGATTGACCCCTTTTGACGGTGTTCTGCCAAAGAATTTCTCAACAAGCTGCTGGATAGCCGGGATTCGTGTTGATCCTCCCACCAGGAGAACTTCATCAATTTCTGGAGCTTTCAGTCCCGAATCCGCAAGTGCTTTTTTGCAGGGTTCGATACAAGCTTGAATCAGCTTGTCACAAAGTTTTTCAAACTGAGCACGGGTAAGTGTTTTAACAAGATGTTTTGGAATACCGTCAACCGGCATTATATACGGCAGATTTATTTCAGTTGTTGTAGAACTGGAGAGTTCAATCTTTGCTTTTTCTGCAGCCTCTTTCAGTCGTTGAAGGGCCATAGGATCTTTTCTCAGGTCAACTCTTTCTTCCTTAAGAAATTCTTCAGCAAGCCAGTCAATGATCATCTGGTCAAAGTCGTCGCCTCCCAGATGTGTATCCCCGTTTGTTGATTTAACTTCAAATACACCGTCACCGAGTTCGAGAATTGAAATATCAAATGTTCCTCCGCCCAGATCGAAAACAGCGATTTTGAGATCCTGAGATTTTTTATCCAGACCATAAGCCAGCGAAGCAGCCGTAGGCTCATTAATTATTCTTTTTACATTCAGGCCTGCAATTTCACCTGCTTCTTTTGTAGCCTGACGCTGTGAGTCGCTGAAATAGGCCGGAACCGTGATTACAGCATCGGTCACTTCCTGTCCGAGGTAATCCTCAGCTGTTTTCTTCATCTTCTGAAGGACCATTGCCGAAATCTCCTGAGGAGAATAGAGCCTGTCGTCGATTTTTACTCTCGGTGTGTTATTATCGCCCTTGACGACAGTGAAAGTTACGCGCTTTATCTCGGTGTTAACTTTATCAAATGTTTCACCCATAAACCGTTTGATAGAATAAATAGTCTTTCTGGCATTGGTAATAGCCTGACGCTTTGCCGGGTCGCCTACTTTACGTTCTCCATTTTCAACAAATGCAACTATTGAAGGTGTTGTCCTCTTCCCTTCACTGTTAGGGATCACTACCGGCTCATTCCCTTCCATTACGGCTACGCATGAGTTTGTGGTTCCCAGGTCGATTCCTATTATTTTTCCCATTTTTTGATTTTTATGATATTTCAATTTATGTCTCTATAAACTGCAATGATTATGCCACAGGGATAACATGACCTTTTTATGAAATTATGGCATTACTTGTAATTTACTGGCCGATTAATGTGACAAAAAGACATGAATGGTAACCAATAGGTGTCAGGACAAAAAGAACTTTTCATGACTAAATTTTCTCCGATACAAATTTGTAGCTTTGTGATCTGGATTAATCTTAATTAGTTATGTCAGTATATAAATCTGTCCGTAGGGTAACAACTCATGTTCTGAATGAGATGAAACTGAAAGGTGAAAAGATCGCCATGCTTACTGCCTATGATTATTCAATGGCAAGAATACTTGATGAAGCAGAGATTGATGTTATACTTGTTGGTGATTCTGCTTCAAATGTCATGGCAGGATACGACACTACCCTTCCGATTACTCTCGAGAATATGATCTACCATGCTGCTTCCGTGGTACGAGCTGTAAAAAGGGCTCTCGTTGTTGTAGATCTTCCCTTTGGTACTTACCAGGGAAATTCAAAGGAGGCTCTAGTTTCAGCAATCCGGATCATGAAGGAGACCGGAGCTGCTGCAGTTAAGCTTGAAGGTGGACAGCAGGTTGCTGAATCGATCGAAAGGATCCTTACAGCCGGGATACCTGTTATGGGTCATCTGGGACTCACGCCTCAGTCGATCCATAAATTCGGAACCTATGTGGTAAGAGCAAGGGAGGAGGAGGAAGCCCGTCGTTTGATGGAAGATGCGCGAATCCTGGAAAAGACAGGCTGCTTTGCCATCGTGCTTGAAAAGATCCCTGCTAAACTTGCCGAAGAGGTTTCAAGCACTTTAAAGGTACCGGTTATCGGGATCGGAGCAGGAGGCAAAACTGACGGACAGGTTCTTGTTCTTCACGATATGCTGGGAATTACACAGGAATTCTCACCCCGTTTTTTAAGGAGGTACCATAATCTCTACGCTGAAATAAAAGGAGCTGTGCAGTCCTATATAAGCGATGTGCGGTCTCAGGATTTCCCGAACGAAAAGGAACAATACTGATAAGAAGATGGTAGAAGTATTATATGAGGATAACCACCTGATCGCAGTTTATAAGAAGCCCTCTGATCTTTCACAAAGTGACAGGACAGGTGACACTTCCCTTGATTCCGAAGTAAAAAAATATATTGCTGACAAGTACAAAAAACCGGGTGAGGTTTTCCTGGGAGTTGTTCACAGACTCGATCGTCCGGTG
>CAZCQC010000339.1:0-6705 GCA_964500155.1 uncultured Rikenellaceae bacterium
AAAAGGCCGTCCCTTATATCAAAAAGCTGGTTGAAGCTTATAAAATTCCAATAATCGATTACCCGGGCTTTGAAGCCGACGATGTTATCGGAACCCTGGCCAAGAAGGCTTCAGAGAAAGGATTTGTTACCTATATGATGACACCGGATAAAGATTTTGCCCAGCTTGTTTCCGACAATATTTTCATGTTCAAACCCTCAAGAAGCGGAAATGAATCAGTTAAATGGGGTGTTGATGATGTGAAACGCGAGTTTTCAGTTCAGCGGCCTGAACAGGTAATCGATATTCTTGCTCTTATGGGTGATACGGCTGATAACATCCCGGGTGCTCCCGGAGTCGGACCCAAGACAGCAATGAAACTGATTTCGGAATATGGATCAGTTGAAGAACTATTCAGACACACCAATCAGCTTAAAGGCAGGCTGAAAGAGATAATTGAAAATAACAGAGAACAGATTGAACTTTCAAAAAAGCTGGCAACTATTGATCTTAAAGTCCCTGTTGAGCTTAATGAAAAGGAACTTTTACTTGAAACACCTGACCCCGAAAAACTGAAAAACATTTTTACTGAGCTTGAATTCAAAACTGTTGCTGCCGAAATACTTCAAGGAATAGAAAAGAGCGTTAAACCGGCAGGAACGGAACCGTTTCTGGTTTCTCAACCTGACTCAGCCCAGGGCACACTGTTTGATAATGATCAGGTTTCCCCCTCCGTTGAAAAATCAACAATCGGATCGGTTCCTCATGAATATCTTGTTATTGAAACCCCAAAAGAATTGGAGGAGTTTGTCCTTAAGGCAATGAAACAGGATGAGATCTGTTTTGACACCGAAACAACTAGTATAAATCCTCTCAATTCAGAACTGGTTGCTATCTCATTTTCATGGAGCAAGGGTTCGGGCTTTCTGGTTCATTTCCCAGGCTCAGGGGAAGAAACCATCGGAAAGCTTAAGATCCTTAAACCAGTATTTGAAGATCCGGGTGTCAGAAAGATAGGGCAGAACATGAAATTTGATATCCAGGTTCTCGCAAACTATGACATAGAGGTAAAAGGCAGTCTGTTTGACACAATGATTGCTCACTATCTGCTCGAGCCAGATATGCGACACAACATGAACCTTCTTTCCGAAACATATCTCTCTTACAGCCCGGTTCATATAGAATCCCTTATCGGGGAAAAGGGTATTAACCAGAAGAATATGCGTTCTGTTCCTGTTGAGCAGATAAAGGAGTATGCCGTTGAGGATGCTGATGTAACATACCAGCTTAAGGAGGTATTTCAGCCCAGGTTAAGGTCAGAAGGATTGTCGGACCTTGCTGATACCATAGAAATGCCCCTTATAAGAGTTCTGGCGGATATGGAGAGAGTCGGTGTCAGGCTGAACCTGGACGATCTGAAAGCAATCTCCACGGGACTTCGCGAGGATATTATCTTACTTGAAACAGAGATCTTCACTCTGGCGGGAACCGAATTCAATATCTCTTCTCCGAAACAGCTTGGCGATATTCTTTTCATCCGTCTGAAGCTCGATGATAAGGCAAGGGTTACAAAAACAAAACAGTTTAATACCAGCGAAGAAATACTACAAAGGCTTACGGGCCGACATCCGATAATAAATAAAGTGCTTGAGTACCGTGGCCTTAAAAAGCTCTTATCAACTTATGTTGAAGCACTGCCTCAGCTGGTTGATAAAAATACCGGAAGGATTCACACTTCATATAACCAGGCAGTTGCCTCAACAGGCAGGCTTAGCTCTAATAATCCAAACCTCCAGAATATTCCCGTAAGGGATGAGAGGGGAAGAGAGATCAGAAAGGCATTTGTTCCGGGAGAAGGGAATCTTTTCCTGTCGGCCGATTATTCCCAGATCGAATTGAGGCTTATGGCTCACCTGAGCGGAGACAGGAACATGATAGACGATTTCCTTTCAGGGAACGATATACATGCCGCTACTGCCTCAAAGATCTTTGGCGTTGAAATAAAGGATGTTACAAGGGAGATGAGAGGCAGGGCTAAAACAGCCAATTTTGGAATTATTTACGGCATCTCTTCCTTCGGGCTCTCCGAAAGGCTTACAATCGGACGTAAAGAAGCAAAAGATCTTATCGATGGGTATTTCAATTCATACCCCGGTGTAAAGAAATACATGGATGAAAGCATTAGAAAAGCAAGAGACCTGGGATACGTCACAACCATGCTCGGCCGACGGCGGTATCTCCGGGATATTCAGTCACGGAATCAGGTAGTTAGGGGAAATGCCGAACGAAATGCAATCAACGCCCCCATTCAGGGAACGGCAGCTGATATAATCAAAATTGCAATGGTGAAAATCCACGGGAAACTGAAAAATGAAGGATATGATTCAAAAATGATACTTCAGGTTCATGATGAACTTACATTTGAGGTTGTTCCCCGTGAACTTGAAAGACTTAAAAAAATGGTTGTTCATGAAATGTCAGATGCCGTAAAACTTGATGTACCGTTGAAGGTTGACTGCGGTACCGGGAAAAACTGGCTGGAGGCACATTGACCCCCCAACCCCCCTAAAGGGGGGCCAAAACCCGAATAAAGTCCCCGCCAGCTGGTAGGGATTTAGGGGTAAAAAAATGTGAATAGAACTTGAATAATATTATGGAAATAAGTGTATTATTCTTTGGAGTCCTTACTGAAGTTACTGGCACAGGGCGGAAACATTACAGGGATATTAAATCATTCGATGATCTGAAGCATAGGGTCGGGGATGATTTTCCTGATATAACACACTATAGTTTCAGAATAGCTGTCAATAACAAAATCGTAGATGAAGATCCACTGCTAAGGCAGGATGATGAGGTTGCATATTTACCGCCCTTCGCAGGAGGATAAAGAAACAGTTCCAGTAGTAATAATAACTATATCAAAATGCACTTAATCAACGGACCTGTGATGCCCGGCGCAATTTCAGAATTAGTTGCGAAAGGCGGACAAAATCAAGATTGCGGGGCTCATTCGCTTTTTGTCGGACAGGTCAGAAGAGACCTGGTCGACGGTAAATATGTCAGCGCAATCGAATATTCTGCCTACGAGGAGATGGTAATAGGGGAAGCTGATAAAATATATAAATCAATTTTATCAGAGTTTGAGGATGTAAAGGCAATTGATATTATTCATTCAAAAGGACTTGTTAAAGCCGGAGAAATATCTCTTCTTGTAATGGTTTCGGCAGGGCACAGGGATCATTCATTCAAGGCCTGTGCCAAAACAGTTGAACTTATAAAGGGAAAGCTGCCTATCTGGAAAAAGGAGATATTTGAAGATAATTCCGGCCAGTGGAGGGAGAATGAATAATTTCTAAATATTCACTTCGATGTCAGGATTTTCAACAAGGCTGGTTTTCACGGCCTGTCCTTGAGGCTTATGAGTGATCAGAATTGATCCTTTTTTGCCCTGCAGTATGGAATTATAATCCTGGCTTTCATTAAGGATATCAACAGCCTTTAAGACCTGCTCATCAGTTTTTATTGTCCAAGCAATTGCTCCCTCCTCATAAAAATACCTTCCCAGAATCTCATCCTCCAGGAGCCCGGTTATTTCATTACGGAATGTGTTAAGATCATTGTCAAGGGTGTGGTTCAGCTCTTTCTGGAGTTCTGTAAAAATATCCTTATGGGCATCATAGTATTTTTCTCTTTTTGCATTGACTATAAGCTCATTCAGAGATAATTCGGTGATTGTTCTGTATGAGAACTTGCGACCTGCCAGATAATTTTTAAAATCAGTATAATCCTGGTCAGTGAATTTAAAATCCTCAACTGACTTAATACCTGGATGCAACCAGTAATACACGCTGGCAAAATCGAAAATATAGTTCCGAAGAAAAAGCTCAGTGGCGATCTGGCTCAGCTGTTCAGGAGCTATTTCTATATCAGGAGTAATTCCTCCTCCATCCTTTACAACTCTTCCGTTCCTGGTTTTAAATTCCGAAATAAGCGAATCAGGTATTATACCCACGCTTCCGTCCTCATTGGGATGCGAAAAGTCTAGGGCTTGTATGCACCTTCCGCTTGGGATGTAATATTTTGCAGTCGTAACCTTCAGCTGGGTGTTATAGCTAAGCGGGCGGGTTATCTGCACAAGACCTTTTCCGTACGATCTCTGACCGACTATTATTCCCCTGTCGAGATCCTGGATTGCCCCAGCCACTATTTCTGAAGCTGATGCAGAACCCCTGTTTATAATAACAGCAAGCGGGATCTTTTCATCAACTGGCGATTTTGTCGTTTTAAAAGACTCATCGAACTGTTTTACTTTTCCTTTTGTTGAAACAATCTCATTTCCTGAGCCCACAAACAGATTGACAATATCCACAGCCTCAGTAAGAAGACCACCCGGATTTCCCCGGAGGTCAAGGATAATCTGCCTGGCGTTGTTATTTTTGAGTTCAATCAGTGCTTTCCTGACATCGTCTGTGCTATTCTGCGTAAAACTTGTAAATCTTATGTAGCCTGTCCCTGGATCAATCATCCCGTAAAAGGGAACGGTAGGAACGACAATTTTCTCTCTTTTGACAGCAAAATCCAATTCCTTTCCATTTCTTTCAATGGTAAGATTTATTATTGTTCCGGGATTTCCCTTAAGTTTTTCACTTACAACATCGGTATCAACCCCCTTTAGCGAGACTCCATCAACTTTTTTAAGCATATCACCTGTTTTGATTCCTGCAACATCAGCAGGAAATCCCTTGTAGACAAGAGATATGACAACATATTCACCTCCACCTCTTACAAGAGAACCGATACCTCCGTATTTGCCTGTTGTCATAAAAGCCACCTCATCGCCTTCGGATTCGGGATAAAATACAGTATATGGATCAAGGGTCTTGAGCATATTGTCGATCCCTGTTTTAACGAGCTTGTCAGGAGTCAGCTCATCTACATAGAATGTATTCAGCTCCCTGAAAAGAGTCAGAAATATATCAAGGTTTTTAGCAATCCTGAAGTCCCTGGTCTCCTGTGTGGAAAGAAATGAAACGCTGACCCCGGCAACTATCAGAATGATGGTCACAATTATAAATCTGGCTGAACGTATCCTTTTCATAAAAACAACTTTAAATATGAAGGGCGAAATTAACAAGAAAATCCGGCAATGATGCTGGCATTGAAATATTTAAAACAATTTTAACTTTTGTTCTGCGCCTTCTGGATATTGTCACAAAGCTTTTCAATCAATTCCCCGATTGACTTTTCAATGACATTATATCCGGCGACAGTACCGTACCGGTAGATAATTATGAAAGTGACCTGAATATTTTCTGATTCCAACAGGCTGTAGAGGTGGTGTTTCTTTTTACGGTAAGCTTCCCGTATCCTTCTTTTTATCAGGTTCCGGGTAACCGCAAGCCTGAAACCTCTTTTCGGAACACTTACAGCCACCTGCGCCTTTGAAGGGAGGCTGATACTGCTTATGATCCAGACTACTTTAAACAGAGATGTATGGAAAACGCTCCCGTTTTCAAATATTTCATCGATCAGTTTAGTCCTGCAAAGCCTTTCATTCTTGCCGAATGTCTGCCTTTCACCTTTGTTCATCTCAAAATCAATTATCCCCGGAATTCATCTTGAGAATTTGCCGGGACCGGAGCAAACCGATATGCTGAATATTTTTTACTTGCAGTTTTTATTGTGCTCTTTGAGAAAATCATCAAGGGCCATTGTCATTGAAGGCGCTTTCGGATTGGGGGCATTAATGTCAAGTCTCAGTCCTTCATGCTCGACAGCGCTGGCAGTTGTGGGTCCGAAAGCAGCAATTTTAATATCCCCCTGGATAAAATCAGGAAAATTCTCTTTCAACGATTTGATACCGGAAGGGCTGTAAAATACCAGGATATCATAATCGAATTCACTGAAATTGGAGAAATGGTTACTAATGGTTTTATAGAGTGTCCCGATTGTGTATTTAATATTGTTAATATCGAGGATTTCTGGTATTTCTGCATTATGAGGATCAGGAAGAGGAACGAAGAAGTTATCTTCCCTGTGCTTGATAATCATATCAATCAGATCCTGAAATTTTGATTTTCCATGGAAGATCTTGCGTTTCCTGTAAACAATATATTTCTGGAGATAGAAAGCAACGTTTTCCGTAATGCAGAAATACTTCATTGTATCGGGAACAACAATCCGGAGTTCATTGCAGATCCTGAAAAAATGATCTATCCCGGTTTTGCTTGTAAAAATTATTGCAGTAAAATCAAGAATATTGATCTTTTGCTGACGGAAATCCTTTGATGAAACACCTTCGACCTGAACAAAGGGTTTAAATTCAACCTTAAGATTGTATTTTTTTGCCAGATCGAAATAAGGAGATTTCGGATTATTCGGCTCTGGCTGCGATACTAAAATCTTTTTAATTTTCAATTCTTTACAGATTAAGTTTTACTTTTGGGGTAACACTTCTCATTATAAATCGAGGCCAGTGAAATATTTCACTAAAATCAGAACTGGTAAAATTTCCAGCGCACAAAGGTACAAAATCAAATACAATACTGAAATATTCCTCTTCATAAAAATTAAAAACAGCCTGAAGATACGCATTAAATAAAAGATAATCAACACTATAACACCTGAAATGAAAAAGACCCCGGAAGGCAGAAAAACGGTATAAACCAGTAATACAACCACAGTAAAAACGATAACTGCACTGAATCTGTAAGACTGATAAACATT
>CAZCQC010000340.1:0-11889 GCA_964500155.1 uncultured Rikenellaceae bacterium
TACACCGCCAAAAAGCCAAAGTCAATTTTATTTTGGATGTCACTCCAAATATCATCTTTTCTGAAATCATCCCATGTGTATTCATTATTGGCTAAATATACGGGCATATATAAAAAGTGATACTCAACTATCACTTTGACCTGTTATGCTTGCGGTGGAAGACTACTGTAAGATTGTGTCAGGTAAAATTTGGCATTTATCCCTGCCAGAGAATAGATCAATTGGTTTTCTTTCAGGCAAAGTGAAGAAAATGCCCCGACAACTTCAAGTCACCGAGGCTGGTTTTCACGTCACGCCTAATCTAAGTCCGGCATTCAAACTCAAAATTAAAAACAGCTGGAGCCTGAAACGAATTTATTTGTAATAAAAGCATTCCGAGACCCAGAGGACACAGAACAAGTTACTTAGTGTAAGTATCATCTCTATTTTTTTTTAATCAGACACTTGAGTAAATATATATTGCATCACAATAATTAGTTACTTTAATATAATATATATTTTACCTGCAACGATAATTTTTTATCAACATTTGGCCACTGACAGTGACAGTAAAAACAGGTGCGAGGGTCTACGTCAGGTCCTTACTACATACTGTAATATAATTGATAGATTTTGACCAGTCAGCCAAAGGCAAAATAAATTTTATTTGATAAAATTTATAATTTTGCCTCCATGAATTCAATACCGAATCTTACTTTGTTTTTGTCCACAGTATTCATTGGTTTCTTTGCCATGTTAAATCCTATCGGCAACACTCCTGTATTCTTAACAATGGTTGGAGAGGCTGACGAAAAGATAATTAAAAGGGTTGCTTTCAGGGCTGTGATTGCGGCATTTGTTATAATTACTGTCTTTTGCCTTTTCGGACATATCATTTTCAGACTATTCAATATTACACTGCCTGCCTTCCAGATTGCAGGAGGAATAATTGTATTTTTTATAGGGTATGACCTTCTCAAGGGTAAACCGGCAGCAGCACATAAATCACAAAAAGCTGATTCATCCGCTCCATATGATGATATGGCAATCTCCCCGTTGGGCATTCCTTTGCTTGCCGGTCCCGGAACCATTTCAACCGCAATGAACTTTGTTGGTCAGGGGAACAGCTTTCTTAATACGATAATAATAATACTTGTCTTCGCAGTTATTTGCGCTATAACTTATCTGATGTTCATCCTGAGTAAAAGAATCGCTGATAAGTTAAGTCCAAGCCTTATAAAAGCAATCTCAAGAATAATGGGACTGATACTCGCAGTGATAGCCGTTCAAATGTTAATAAACGGCATTTTTAATGTAATTAAGGAGTTTCCAAACTGATATTCAGTTTTCCACCAACCGTCAATTCAAACCTACCAACGGTTGCACACCTCTTTTTTTGTATTTGTTTATAGAATACTTTCGATATGAGTTTATGACAGGACAGGTCAAAACTCAAATGAAAAAAATTTTTGGACAGACAGTAAAAAGTATTCTTTATTTAATTAATCATTAATTCTTAAAAGCCATGAAAAGAGTTATTTTATCAGCAGTACTTGCAGTTGCATTCTGTACTGCATCATTAGCAGGAAAAGTGGTTGCCAAAGGTCCGACATTTACGGCGCTTGGAAACTACACTATCGAAACAGCCGATAATCCCACATTTATAAAAGGGGAAGAATGTAAAACATTCACTATCAGCTACGAAAACACTCCGATGGAGGTTACAGTTGCAATTTGCAAGGACCGGAAATGTAAAAAATATGTCGTTGTTTCCGACAAGCTTTCGGTACAGTATGTTTGCAACGATAATTATTTCGGTGTAGAAAAGCTTGACAAAGCTTTTGAAAAGGATGGTTTCAAAACCAGTGATTCCGAATTGAACAGGTTTGAGTACTATCATCAGAAAGTATTAACACCGGGTAAGAGAGGCGAACTTGAAGCCACCCAGTTGATAGCTTCTTATTTTCCAATGCTTCTTAACAACCCGACCGAAGCTACTGCTTCGAGGTAAGTGTTTTCACCCGGCCGTCCGGCCGAACCTGGTTTCAGGTTTGAATTTAACAAAAGGGGCTTCCAAGAAGCCCCTTTCTTTTTACCTTATCCTTTGAATTTTGCCATATGTGCCAGAAAGAGATCTTTCCTGTTCCTGGAAACAGGGATCGTAGCTCCGTCAGTCATTTCTATATATCCACCTTCCTTACGGATATATTTCTTTACATACTTAAGATTTATAAGATGTGAATTATGCGAACGGAAAAAATACCTGTCGCTGAGAAGTTCCTGGAATTCCTTCAGATGTTTTGAGACGAGTATTTTACGTCCTCCCGTGAGGTAAAACCAGGAATAGCTTCTGTCGGCTTCAATGCGTGTAATTTCTTTGGGATTAAGGTACTCCATTCCGTCGGCAGTTGGAATCGCCAGTCTCGAAGGTGGTGATGTCCTTAAGTTCTCCATAAGAATTTTCAAGCTTTCATTCCCCGGGGAATGCCTTTCTGACCGCTTTTTAACAACTCTGTTTACAGCTTCAATAAACTCATTTATGTTAATCGGCTTCAAAATATAGTCGACAGCGCTGAACTTAATTGCCTTGATTGCATAATGATTAAAAGCAGTAATAAAAATGACATCAAAATCCTTTTCAGGAAACTGCGCAAGCAGATCAAATCCGTTTCCATTAGGCATTTCAACATCAAGGAACACCAGGTCGGGCTTTTTATCAGTGATAGCTGCAACTCCCTGAACAACATTATTAGCCTTGGCTACAACCTCCAAGGAAGTACAGTACTCCCCAATAATTGAATTTATAAATTCAACAGCATCCTGTTCATCATCAACAATTACAGTTTTCAGCTTTTTGCTCATGATATTAATGGGATATGAATTTCCACACGGGTTCCATCCGGATCTCCGTTCTCATCCTTAATGTCAGTGTAAATGGTCTGCAGACTGGTGCCGTAAAGTTCATTAACAAGATCAAGGCGCGATTTGGTGATCTGTGTGCCTAGCGAATTATGATTGTTTTCCCTTTTAAGATTTCGTTCTTTTGCTGCTTCACGTCCAATCCCGTTATCTTCTATGACGCATAAAATATGATCCTCTTTCAGCTTCAGGTCGATGCTCACAAATCCCTTCCCCTCTTTTGGCATAAGTCCGTGACAGATTGAATTTTCAACATATGGCTGTATAAGCATTGTCGGGACTTTATGCATAAGCGGATCTATTTCGTCATCAACCGTGATCGTATACTCAAATTTATCCTTAAATCGTATGCTTTCAAGTTCAAGATACAGATTCAAGGCGCTTAACTCATCACTGAGGGGTACAGATGTATGCTGAGAGTTATCAAGCACTTTCCGCATAAGGCTGGAAAACTTTGTCAGGTAGTTATTTGTTGCAAGCTTATCATGCTGGTACATATAATACTGAATAGAGTTGAGCGTATTAAAAATAAAATGCGGATTCATTTGCTGTCTCAGGTTAGCCTGAGTTACTTCACTGATCTTCCTGTTCATCTCACTTAAACGGCGTTTATCTTTAAGTTTTGAACCACGGAAAAGCAAAAGCCCGATAACGGTTGTTAATAGAATTAATCCTCCTAACCCATAATTAAGGAGTCGATTATTCTTTAACCTCAATGATAATAGCTCTACCTCCTTATTCTGAGTATCTGCTTCATACCTGATCCTGGCATCAGCAAGGCTTTGAGAATTTCCTTTACTGATCCATATATCCGAGTATTTTTTAAACAGCACAAAATTCCTGTATGCATTTGAAGTATCTGCTAATTGCAGATACATATTGCTCATATCCCTGTATATCCACCAAAGTTCATAAATATCATTTACCTTTTTTGCCTGATTAATACCTTTCTTATAATATGCGATCGCCTTTTCAGGTTGCCTGAGATCACTGTATATTGTACCCAGATTCCCAAGTGAATTGGCTGATGTTACATACAAATTTGCGTGTGCGCTATATTTAATTGATTTTTCGTAGTAATAGACGGAAGAATCATACATCTTTTCGAGGTAGAAGTTCCATCCAAGATGTGTCAGTGAAGTAGCAATTAAAGATGTATCACTTAGTTCTGCCGATACTGATATACCTTTCCTGACGATTGAATCAGCCATCCTGAAATCCCTTCTTTCAGAAGTTGTAGTATCACCCAGATAAGAATAGCCCAATCTTTCATATCCACGTCCGGCAAGGGCTGAATTATTTTCATCGTAAGCTGCATCGATCATCATCTGAAGACTTTGTCTTTCCGCTTTCAGATCTCCGATAGCCCTGTAAACCTCATATTTTCCAAAGAAAACCATCGGAATAATACCTTTTAACTTTTCCTTCTTTGAAATGGTTATTGCATTATCAAAATATTCAAGACTTTCTGCAAAAAATCCAGTCCTGAGGTAATACCGGCCAAGAAAAATATTGGTCCTGGCTAAAACATCCGGTTCCCCGGAACCAGCAGACTTTTTAAGGGCCAATGAAGCCTCTTCCGAAGCACTCCTAAGATCCCCTGTAACATTGTGATATTGTGCCAGGAGTAGGTGAAGGCGTGCAGGAACTTCAATTTTCATTTTTTCGCAGATCAGAACAGCGCTGTCAATACACTCTTTAACTATATCCAGGTTATTTTCCTTTGATGAAAGATATTTTGTACCCTTTCTGACAAAAGCGTTGATGGCAGCAGTATCTTTCTGTGATACAGAAGAGAACTTCATTTTTATTACTGAAGGGGATGGATTTCGTTTTTCTTCTGCCTGAGCAGATACCTGAATAAAAATCAGGAGTGTAATAATCAGTTTAATGGCTTTCATGACATCTGCAACAGATTAAAAACTCAATATAATGTTAACAATTCTTAAAGGCCGATCAGGTCAGTTGTTTTAACTGCAATTAAGATATCACATTGAAAATTAATTTCAATAACCCGGTTAACGGATGGCCATTTTGAATTTACAGATGAATGTATTGACTCCATGAAAAGTATATCAGGATTATTTTTGATAAACCCTGACATAATCAACAAATACTGTATCTGGTAACCGGGTGAATTCATCCGGATTTTTTGGCCAGTCACCACCAATAGCCAGATTAAGAATTATATAGTGAGGCTTATGGAATTCTGAAGTGCTGCTAATACTGTCTTTAATACATACGCCATGGTACCTGGCACCATCCAGAAACCATATTATTGAATCATTTTCCCATTCAACGGAATAGTTATGGAACTGCGCCATAGTACAGGGGATTTTTGCCCCTGAAGACATGTGATTTTCATTATGCCAATGAAGAGTCCCATACAGAATATCCTCATTATTAATATGTTCCATTATATCAATCTCACCACACCTAGGCCATCCGACCCGGTGAATATTCTGACCAAGCATCCAGAAAGCAGGCCATATCCCTTGTCCTTTCGGCAGTTTCATCCTGGCTTCTATTTTTCCGTATGTCCAGCTGTGTTTTCCGTCTGTCGTCAGGCTTGCTGAAGTGTATCCGGCTGAATCATACGGTTCTTTTCTCCCTATAATCAGAAGGTTCCCGTCGTGAATAACGGAATTCTCTATTCTGCGGGATGTATAGTACTGAAGCTCATGATTTCTGATAAATCCGACTTCATTCCCCCAGTTGGACGAGTCAGGCAACCCCGGGTTATTGAATTCATCAGACCATACAAGCTTCCAATCAGGATCCTTACTCTGACTGCAGGCAATCAGGACAATTAACAGAAAAAACAGCTTTTTCATATTACTTATATTTCAATTTATTGATTGAATTTCACTCGACGTATCTGTTAAGATTTTCAAACTTAACCTTCCATTTCCCGTTATCAGGGAATTGTTTCTGAATACACATTTTTGCTACTGCGGTCAGCAGTCCGCCGTTTCCGGGAAGATAGATTGCCAGCCTTGCATCCTGATAATTATGGCCATTTAAAAGGTAACGGTTTTTTGGTACAGCCATCATCAGAAAATCAACAGCTTGTTCTGATCTCCCAACCGATGCGGCTGACATAGCGAGCATAGGAAAATCCCATCCCCAGGTTGACTGCCAGTTCCACTTTTTCATTATAGTATCGAGTGTTCTGGAAAGAATCTTATCATCAACCATACTAGTTTTAGGAAGCACTCCGGAAACAGCTGACACTATAGGATGATCACTTAAGTACCTCTGGTTTTCATATGAATCTTTTGTGTCCTCCGAACAAAGATAAATCCCCTTGAAAACAGAAAGATCTGATAACTTTTCAATTACAACTGTCCACCTGGGATCAGGATCCAGGTTTAGTCTCAATCTCCACTGCTGTGCTGTTTTCAACCCCCAGTACCAGTAAGCCAGTTCAAATGACGGATTCATTGTTGTTTCAAGCTTCAGGCTCTCCTGAGCCGGAATCAAAACAGGACCAAGAACATATCTGTCTGCAACAGAATCGTGCCATGCATAACTAGCCATAAAATCAGCTGTTGCAAATACAAGATCTTTGTATTTTCTCAGGATAACTTCCCTGATTTCTGAATTCTCATACAGCAACTCTGAAAAAAAAATAAAATGCGGCTGCTGCCAGATCAGATAAGTTCCAACGCTGCTGGGACTCTCTCTTCCGTCAGGACCAACCATTTTTGGCCATCGTACCCCTTTATAACCCTGTTCTTGTGCAGTTTGCCTGGCATTTTCAAATATTCTGCAGTAATAATCCATCTGTTTTTCAAGTATCTCATTCCTTTGCCATAAAACAAAATGAACAGCATGCCACCAGTGCATTTCAAGGTGAAATTTTCCATACCAGCTGTTATACGTAAGTCCTGTTTCAGCAGGAGGTAGAGATCCGCTGCACTGTATTCTTGTCAGATATTGTGAAAGCACAACCCGTCTTTCAAGTTCAAATGCACGAGGATCTGTACACTCTGAAAAATCGACTGCTCCTCCGGTCATCCAGAATTCGGACCAGTTCTTTTTGGAGGCTTTGTCAACTGCGTCAAAGATGTCTGCTTTTTCGCCAGAGTATTCTTTTGTGAAAAGACATGAGAATTCAAGAACAGTATCTGACTCAGGTTCAAGATAGAATACGTGTCTATTATACAATTTTATTTCAGATCCCGGGTGTTGCACTTTAACATAGTAAATGTCATTATCCTGTTTCCGTTCAAAAACCGTTTCATTACCTGAATCAGACAGGATATTTGTCAAATGTTTATCCGGCTGATTAAAGTCATATCCTGACGGTGATGAAACACCAAGAGGAAAACTGATCCTTATCTTCAGTCTTTTTTCCGATATCAGCTTTGAAGTAACCCTGCAAGAAATAACATCCTTATCAGGATGACAAACAGTAACGACTTCTACAGGGGTATTTCCGATCATGAACCTGCTTATTATCTCTCCTGTCCATAAATTTAACTTCTGAACAGGATATCTGACATCCCCGATATTTATTTCATTCCCGTCTTCTTTAAATATCTGAAGTCCGATCAGTCCCAGATGAATCCGGTGAGGATTATTCCTTAACCATTCGGAAGCAGATGCTTTGAGAGAGTCTTCATTCGCCCTGAACTGATGCACATAATTCACTTCCCTCCCATGAACCTCATATTTTTTATAAACGTCTGAAAGACTATAACCGGCAGGATTATTACCAGTATGCCAACCCCAGTTTGACATTGTTCCAAGTGGAATGCCTTTTGAATAATATTCTGGAAAAGTTTGCAAACCTGTTATATCGGTCGTGAAAACAAATTCGCCGTTGCCGACTGATAGTGAACTGAGGCTGTCGATTTGTGAAATCTTAATGTTGTGCCGCGAGACGAGTGATAACCTATCAATATTTATATTTTCCTTACAAACAAAACCTACAGTTATTATAAATGAGATAATTGAAATAATTAGAAATAGATGGAACCTTTTTTTTGGGGAAACTGGAATATGTTTCTTCATTTTAATACTGTGAAAAACAAATTTATGCATTTTTTTTGCCGGATACACCAAAGGATAGCCCAAAGGTCCATGAAGTAATACAATATAATATTTTAGTTTTGTGAATTATCACCGGACCAGAAAATTATGGATGCACAAATTACAATAATCGGCGCAGGCGTTGTCGGCCTGTCAATCGCTGAAAGGGTATCAAAAGATTTCAAAGATGTTTTCCTTATTGATAAATATCCGACATTCGGTCAGGAGACAAGCAGCAGGAACAGTGAAGTGATCCATGCGGGAATCTATTATCCAAAGGGTAGTCTGAAATCACGATTGTGCATCGAGGGGAAAAAGCTGTTATACAATTATTGCATAGAAAATGATGTCCCATTCAAAAATTGCGGCAAGCTTATTGTTGCCACTTCTGAAGATGAAATTCCAATTATTGAGGGTATACAAAGGACAGCATTTAATAATGGTGTTGAAGATCTTTTAATAATCGATAAAGCCCGGATAGCTGAGCTGGAGCCTTCGGTTTTCGCAATGAAGGCCATCTTTTCACCATCAACCGGAATCGTAGATTCCCATTCCCTCATGAAAAGCTATGAAACCGGAACGATCCATAACGGAGGTCAGATTGTTTATGGAAGTGAAGTGACCGCAATAAGAAAGATTGAAAGTGGATACGAAATCACCCTGCTAGATTCGGATAAAAAAATATACAGGTTTACAAGCAACATTGTAATTAATTCTGCAGGACTGACTTCCGACAAAGTCTCTGAAATGGTTGGTCTTGAAGATGATAAGCTTAAAATCATGTTCTGTAAGGGAGAATACTTCAGGCTCAATCCTCCGAAGAACCGATTAATAAACAGACTGGTCTATCCTGTTCCGGAACATAACCTTGAGGGGATAGGCATTCATGTTACGGTTGAAATAGGTGGAGGTGTGAAGCTTGGTCCCGATGTAACATATCTTAAATCAAATGATTACGATTATAAAGTCACACCTTCAAAACAGGAAGCCTTCTTTAAATCTGTCAGAAAATTCCTTCCTTTTCTGGAGTATAATGATTTATCTCCCGAAATGGCCGGTATTCGTCCAAAAATCCAGAAACCCGGGGACCCGGTCATGGATTTTTATATTAAAGAAGAAATAGGAAGAGGCTGTCCTGGATTTATAAATCTGATCGGCATTGAGTCACCCGGTTTAACGTCATCTCTTGCCATTGCAAACTATGTCAGAAAACTGATCAATATCTAACATAAATTTCATAATTTTACTCCTTTCAAATAAGTTGAAAAAATAATTTTAACAGCTATGAAAAAAAGAACTTACTTATTCTCAGTATTCCTTCTACTATCTCTGTCATTCATGACAGCCAATATTAAAGCCCAGGAGAATCAATCGGGAAACAGTTTTGTTCCAGAGGTTGGTCAGCAGGGCAAGGATGTTGTATGGGTCCCTACACCACAGGAGCTTGTTAATAAAATGATGGAGGTGGCAAAAGTTACATCAGCTGATTTTGTAATTGACCTGGGATCCGGCGACGGAAGAACAGTAATAACCGCAGCAAAGATCGGAGCAAAAGCAAAAGGAATTGAATACAATCCCGACATGGTAGCCCTATCAAAAGAAAATGCAAAAAAAGAGGGAGTCGGCGACAAGGCAGAATTCATTCAGGCAGATCTTTATGAAACTGACCTGTCAAAAGCAACTGTCATAACAATGTTTCTCCTGCCTGAAATAAATCTTAAGCTTCGCCCCAGGCTTCTTGATCTGAAGCCCGGAACACGGATTGTGTCAAATACTTTTACGATGGGAGAATGGGAAGCAGATCAGGAAGTTACAACCGAGGAGAACTGGAACAGCTGGAACACAGCCTACCTTTGGATAATACCTGCAAAAGTAGCCGGAGGATGGAAACTTGGAAATGGAGATCTGGAGCTTACCCAGGAATTTCAGTTTGTACGCGGAGCATTAAATTCAGGAGGGAAATCACTTACAGTCACTGATGGAAGACTGAATGGTAATACAATTACCTTCACCGTCAATAATGAAAAGTATTCGGGGACCGTCGATGAGAAACTCATGAAAGGAACCATGACAAATTCCTCAACAGGCTCCAAGAGTGACTGGATTGCAACCAGATAAAAACTTGCATTCTCGTTACTGTATCTTATTTCTGAGAAGCGTTTGAAGATCAGATATTTCATCCCTTAATCTTGCTGCCTGTATAAAATCAAGCTCTGATGCAGCTTTTTCCATATTCTTTCTCGCTTTTTCTATTGCTTTCTCGAGAGCTCCCCTGTCCATGTACTTAACAACAGGATCAGCAGCAATATCGGGCCTATCAGGCTCAATATAAGCTTTAACTGAAATTCCTTTCTTGCTAAATCCGCTCAGGATAGTCCCTGTTTTCTTGATTATTTGTCTGGGTGTGATGCCCATTTTAACATTATATTTCAGCTGTTTTTCCCTTCGCCGGTTAGTCTCATTGATAGTCTCCTGCATGCTTCCGGTTATCACATCTGCGTACATGATCACTTTACCGTTCAGGTTACGGGCTGCCCGTCCTGCAGTCTGGGTAAGAGATCTTGCCGAACGAAGGAATCCTTCCTTATCCGCATCGAGTATTGCAACAAGTGATACTTCTGGCAAGTCAAGACCTTCCCTTAAAAGATTGACCCCAACCAGCACGTCGAACTCACCAGTGCGCAATCCTTCCATTATATCAATTCGTTCAAGCGTTTCAATGTCGGAATGTATATACCGACATTTTATGTCATATCTTAATAAATACGCAGAAAGTTCTTCTGCCATTCTTTTTGTAATGGTTGTAACAAGTGTCCTTTCGCCTGACTTAGCCCTGCTCCTGATCTCAGCCATCAGGTCATCGATCTGATTAAGACTTGGTCTTACTTCAATTGGAGGATCCAGTAGTCCGGTTGGTCTAATTACCTGATCAACAATAACTCCTTCGCTCTTTGCAAGCTCATAATCTGCAGGTGTAGCACTGACGAAGATTGTCTGTCCGGTGAGTGTTTCAAATTCCTCAATTCGCATAGGTCTGTTGTCGAGAGCAGCTGGAAGCCGAAATCCATACTCCACAAGAGTCTGCTTTCTTGAATGATCCCCTCCAAACATTGCCCTGATCTGAGGGACACTGACATGGCTTTCATCAATGACAGTCAAGAAATTTTCCGGGAAATAATCCAGAAGGCAGAAAGGCCGGGTTCCGGAATTTCGGCCATCAAAATACCGGGAATAATTTTCAATTCCGCTGCAGTACCCAAGTTCCTTGATCATCTCTAGATCATACAACACTCTTTGTTCAAGCCTTTTAGCCTCTTCCCTCTTACCAATATCCCTGAAATGAGTGACCTGTAATACTAGGTCATCCTGAATCTGGCCGATTGCCTGATTAATCCTTTCCCTGGTTGTGACAAAAATGTTTGCCGGGTAGACAATATATTCGGTCAAAGTGTCAATTCTGTTCCCGCTGACAGGATCAAACGACAGGATTTCTTCAATCTGCTCTCCAAAGAAAACCACGCGGATACCAATATCAGCATATGAAGGCATTATATCAATCGTATCTCCCCTGACCCTGAAAGTTCCATGCTTGAATTCAAGCTCATTACGGGAGTAAAGACTATCGACCAGCTTTCTTAAAAACAGGTTCCTGGCGATGGACTGCCCTTGCCTGATCTGTACAGTGTTTGAATGGAAGTCTTCAGGATTTCCTATACCATAGATGCACGAAATTGAAGATACAACTATGACATCCTTTCTCCCTGAAAGAAGTGCAGAGGTTGCACTTAGTCTTAGCTTTTCAATTTCTTCGTTGATCGACAGATCTTTTTCAATATAGGTATCTGTAACAGGAAGGTATGCCTCAGGCTGGTAATAGTCATAATAAGATACAAAATATTCGACCCTGTTTTCAGGGAAGAACTGCCGGAATTCTCCATAAAGCTGGGCAGCAAG
>CAZCQC010000341.1:0-2519 GCA_964500155.1 uncultured Rikenellaceae bacterium
AGATAAAGGAGTTGTATAAAGGAGCTATGGCAAACGCATATGGTTTTTACTCAATTACCTTACCCGGAGGAAAACACTCAGTTCAATATTCATACATGGGCAATATTAGTAAAACTGAAAATATTGAATTAACCGGTAATATCAGTAACAATGTTGAGTTACAGCAGGCAGCTATAGAAATAGCTGAAGTTGTAATAGTTAGCGAGGCCTCCAATAAGAACATAAAGGCTCCGGAAATGAGTGTTGTAAAATTATCTCCAAAAGATGTGGTATCTATTCCAGTGATATTTGGTGAGCAGGATATTTTAAAAACTATTCAACTTATGCCGGGAGTAAAATCAGCTGGCGAGGGGAATAGCGGTTTTTATGTCAGGGGTGGAAGTGCCGATCAAAACCTGATAATTCTGGATGAAGCCCCGGTTTATAGTTCTGCACATTTGCTGGGCTTTTTCTCGGTATTCAACTCAGATGCTGTAAAAGACATGGAGTTTTATAAAGGCAATGCTCCGGCAAATTATGGCGGACGTCTGTCATCGGTATTGGATATTCAAATGAAGGAAGGAAATTCAAAAAAGGTTGCTGCTTCAGGTGGCATAGGCTTAATCGCCTCCCGGCTCACCATAGAAGCTCCGATAGTCAAAGATAAAAGCTCATTTATTATTTCAGGCAGAAGAACTTATGCAGATATATTTCTACCCCTATGGAAGGATCGTGCAGCTAAAAGCACAAAACTTTATTTCTATGATTTTAACACAAAAGCGAATTTTAAGATTAATGATAAAAACAGGATATTTCTTTCGGGATATTTTGGCAGGGATGTTTTCAAAATAGCAGATTTAGTGGGTTTTAACTGGGGAAATAAAACTGCAACTTTAAGGTGGAATCATATATTCGGTAATAAACTTTTTCTAAACAGTTCCCTCATTTACAGCGATTATAATTATGGTATTGGTTATAATGTCGGTGAATTATTAGAAGTTACTTCAGGTATAAGAGATTTAAACTTGAAAGAAGATTTTCAATATTATATCAACACAAAAAACACCCTTAAATTCGGATTTAATACAATATACCATACATTTCGTCCTGGCGAGTTAAAATCAGAAAACGAATATCTCAGTAACTCAAAAATTCTTGATAAGAAACATGCTGTTGAAAGTGCTGTTTACATATCACATAAGTTTGAAATATCAGACAGGCTTATATTAAATTACGGTTTACGCTATTCAAATTGTGCTGTTATCGGTCCGGATACAATTTATACCTATAATGAAAATGACGAAATAATTAACTCAATCTCATATAGCAGGGGGGAGATAATTCGGAATTATGGAACTTTTGAACCCAGAATGACATTAAACTACATTGTTAACGAAAAAATGTCTGTTAAAATGTCATTTACAAGAAATTCTCAATATATGCATCTTCTGTCAAATTCAACTGTCGCTTTACCAACCGACGTATGGATCTCAAGCAGTAAAATTGTGAAACCACAAATTGCTGACCAGATTGCTTTGGGATTTTTTGAAAATTTCAAGGACAATATGTTTGAGACTTCAGTAGAGGTATATTATAAAAAATTCCAAAATCAAATCGACTATCAAAACGGCGCAAATATAATTCTTAACGAACATGTTGAATCTCAGCTGGTTTTTGGAAAGGGACGAGCTTATGGAGCAGAACTTTTTATCAAAAAGAGGACAGGTGATTTAACAGGCTGGATTGGATATACACTTTCAAGAACTGAACGATCGATTAATGAAATTGATGATGGTGCATGGTATCCTGTAAAGCATGACAGAACACACGATGTGTCAATTGTTTTAATGTATGATTTTAATGATAAACTGAAATTGTCTGCGAATTGGGTTTACAACACCGGAAATGCTGTTACTTTTCCAGAAGGAAAGTATGTAATTGATGGAGTTACAGTTCCGGCATATACAAACAGAAATGGCTATCGTATGCCTGATTATCATCGCCTTGACTTAGGGGTAACTCTTACAAATAAAAAGCGGGAAAAGTTTGAATCAAGCTGGAACTTTTCAGTTTACAACGCTTATGCACGTAAAAACGCTTATTCAATCAGTTTCAGAGAAAATGAAAATGATCCTTCGAAAACAGAAGCAGTTCAACAATCTCTATTTCAAATAGTCCCTTCAATTACTTATAATTTTAACTTTTAAGCCAATGAAAACAACACTAATTTTCTTTAGTCTGATAATACTCTTAACATCATGTGAAAGTGTTATTGAAATTGAATTAGACTATATGAAACCAGAACTTGTAATTGAAGGTGTAATTAATGATTTTGATAACCAGTGCATTATAAAGCTGTCAAAAACGACTGATTATTTTAATCATAAAACAAATCCGATAGTTTCAGATGCTGTTATTACATTAACAGACAATGCAGGCATAGTCGTAAAATTCAATGAAGTTGAGCCAGGTAATTATTTGGGAGAAAATGTACAGGCTAAATCGTATATAAATTATTCTCTTAGCATCCTTTCAGAAGG
>CAZCQC010000342.1:0-2995 GCA_964500155.1 uncultured Rikenellaceae bacterium
AATCAGCTCAAGGGCGCAATTTTATTAAATCTCTTATTTCAAGATAAAAGTACCCGCCTAATCCTTTAATAAAGGGATAGGCAGGCATTCTTGTTTTATTAGAAATCTCCAGTTTAGATTGTATTCTGCCCTTTGAAAACCCTCGAGTTTTCGATTGTCTCCAGGTGACCTTCCCAGGTGAGCCTCCCGCGTCCCAGACCTGTGATGGTAGCTCTGGCAGAAGCATCCGCCATGACGGTCATAAGAATATCATAGTGTCCGATATTTGTAAGCAGGCTGAATTGCAGGGTAAAGTTCATTCTTTTCGGGTCCTTAAAGACCTCATAGTTACCTATTGCCCCTTCAGCTGTTACTCCGCCGACATTGTTTGATCCCATGCTCCAGTTTGATCCGGTTTGCAGGATACCATTATTCTTTGTCAGCTTGATAAAATTCAGAGTCGGAGTGACAATAATCCTGTCGCCATACCTATTCTGAAGAAAGTCTGCTTCGAGCACAAAGCTCTTTGCATTCAGAAGAGAATCCAGAGCCCGGAAGTTTGCTTCCAGCTGCACCTTTCTAACCTCTTTTAGTTCCTGACGGGTTAATTTGCGTTCCTGAGAATTGATATTGAGAGAAATACAGAATAATCCCATTATCCAAAAGAGGTTCACCATATTAAATTTGTTCGTTTTCATAACCTCTGATTTTAGTTCATATTGGCTAATGCAAATTATATACCATTCCTTTAAAACAAAGCATTGTATTTGATATATTGTTACAAATCAGTACTTAGAGTGAGCTGGAGTTTGGAGTGCCTAAAGTTAAAAACAAGGTGATTTGCACGGCAGTACCCTGAGAAGACCTGAGACGGAACTTTAAATGTTATTGATAGATTCTGATATAATCCACTATCATGTGCTGAGGGAATACTGTAGTTCCGTCAGGTGATCCCGGCCAGTTGCCTCCGACGGCAACGTTGCAAATAAGGAACTGAGGCAGATCAAAGGGGAAATCAGGCATTTCTGCGCGGGTCAGATAAAAAAACTGTTGTTTGTCCACCATCCAGATCAGCTTGTTTGGAGTCCAGGTAAAACTGAAAATATGAAATCCGGAACTGAACTTATCGTTGGAAAGGGTAAATGAGTTGGTTCTGCTTTTATGACCGTTTGAATTCCAATGAACAGCTCCGTGAGTAACCGAAGGTTCATGACCGAGCAGTTCCATCATATCTATCTCTCCGCATGCCGGCCAGCTAACTGCCGGAAATACGGACCCAAGCATCCATAATGCTGGCCATATTCCCTTGCCTTCGGGAAGTTTGGCACGGATATCAAACCGACCATAAGTAAACTGCTTTTTTCCAAGTGTATTTATTCTTCCTGAAGTGTAATTTGCTCCGGTTTTTAGAGCCGTAATATGCAAATATCCTGAATCAAGATGCACATTATCTGATAAATTGGTATAAGTCTGAAGTTCGTTGTTGCCCCATCCGCCTGCACCTTGCTCATAATTCCAGATTGTTGTGTTAAGTGCTATTGTTGTAAACTCTTCAGTCCAGGCCAGATTTGCAAAATCCACATTAATGATTCTGACAGTAAACACCGACTTTATCAGAGTCCCATTTACCGGATTACTGAATTTCATCGTGAAATAAACATCCTTTTTTACAGCAGTATCAGGCAATACATTGAAAACTATCTCCTTTGCCAGTTCACCCGGCTGAAAGGTCAGACTTCCGGAAGTTATTGCAACATAATCCTTCCCGGCAACTGCAGTACTGTCAGCGGTCACATAATCAACACTAACAGGCTTATCACTTTCTGCCGACAGATAAACAGATACACTAATTGACCCATCCGGATCATCTTCCGGAGCAGGTATATAATTTTCGCTGAACAGAAATTTCGGATTTTCAGAAGTACCATCATTTTTACATGATGTAAAAATGACAGATTGAATAAAGATTAGCAGTATAGTATAAAGCTTGATTTTCATAAATTTATAATTTTTCTTATCCGGATGAGCTGGTGAAATTAGTGCTTTTTACTGTATAAAAAAACAGCGTCATTGAAAACCATGGTAATGCATTGTCAGGGGATGAAAAAACTCACGAATAACCATAATTCTCATTTTCAAACAACCAGGAACAGGCAACAAGTATCCGGCAACCTGCGCTAATCATATATTTACCACAAGCTTCTGGGTAAACATGGTGAGATCGCCTGATCCCATCTGTACAATATAGATCCCCTGTCTGAAGGTAATTGGAATATGAAAATCTTTAATTTCAGGCTCTATTTTATCCTCATAAACAACCTTCCCTGTCAGAGTAACTATCCTGATAAAATTAAGCCTGAGAGTCGAATCATCAATCCGGATATTGACTGACTCATGCGCCGGATTCGGATACATCTTTACTGACTGCTCTTCATAGCTTCCCGGATTCCGGTGTCTGTAGCCGAAGACTTTAAACTCGGAAATATGATTCCAGCTGTCGGCTGAATTTGAATGTCCGACAAGTTTAATATACCTGTATTCCACAAGCGACTTTGATGCCGGGAAATCGAATACCTGCAAATCACCCGAAAAGCCGCACGATGCTGATTTTGTAAGTATTGGTTCCCAGGCTGCCTTATCTTCCGATCCAAAGACATCAAAATAGGATTCTGTTTTCTGTCCGGGCTGAAAAGCAATCTTGACATGCTGGATACTGAATAATTCTTTCAGTTCCATTATTAGCCACTGCTCATCCCCATTGGCCGACCACATGGTTCCGATATTGCCGTCGAGAATGTTATACGGGTAATAGGGTGACTGAAAGCTGCTGGCTTCAATACTTATTACATCGGAGTACTCAAGCTCAGTTTTATATGGAATAATTGTAATGGGAATTGTCTTTGATTGTGTTGTCTTTCCGTCACTTACCTTCAGGGTAAATTCAATATTCTGGGTAGTACTTACAACAGGACTTAGAAACCTGATCTTTGAGCCACTGGCTGAAGAGACTGAAATA
>CAZCQC010000343.1:0-8973 GCA_964500155.1 uncultured Rikenellaceae bacterium
TAAGTAAAAAGTGCAATAAGAAGTGCTGAAAGAAAATATGGTAACATCATCCTTCTGAAGCTCATGCCGCTGTTAAGAATTGCAATTATCTCAGTGTTGGCAGCCATCTTTGATGTAAAGAAAATAACTGAGATGAAAACGAAAAGGGGAGAAAAGAGAGTTGCAAAATACGGGATGAAATTCAGATAGTAATCTAAGATTATCGCTTTAACAGGGGCATTTTTTTCCATGAAGTTGTCGATCTTCTCAGCAAAATCGAAAACCACTGCAATAGTCAGGATTAGCACAAGGCAAAAGAAGAACGTACCAAGGAACTTCCTGATAATATACCGGTCGATTATCTTTAATCTGAACAATCTTATAAACGAGCCGATAGTTTTATGATCATTTGATCTTTCCATTTCTTAAAATTGCCTTCTTCAATTTTTTTCCTTGCCTCAGAAACCAGCTTAATATAAAACGAAAGGTTATGTATGCTTGCTATCTGAGACCCAAGAATTTCACCTGAAATGATCAGGTGCCTCAGATATGCCTTCGAATAAAAAAGACTTACGGCTGAAGGGCCTGAATTATCAATGGGACTGAAATCATCGGTCCATCTTTTATTCTTTATATTGATTATACCCTCGCTTGTAAATAGCATTCCGTTCCTTCCATTCCTGGTTGGCATAACGCAGTCAAACATATCAATTCCTCTTTCAATTGCTTCCAGGATATTGACGGGAGTTCCAACACCCATAAGATAACGGGGTTTGTCTTCAGGGAGTATTTCATTGACAATCTCGATAATACGGTACATTTCATCAGCAGGTTCTCCTACCGACAAGCCTCCGATAGCATTCCCGGCCAAACCTGCCGAAGCTGCTTTTTCAGCAGATATCTTCCTCAGGTCGTCGAAAGTGCTCCCCTGGACAATTGGGAACAGAAACTGCTCATAGTCCCATACAGGATCTGTCGCTCTGTATCTTGCCACTGCCCTGTCGAGCCATCGGTGTGTAAGCGCGACTGATTTCTCGGCATATCTGTAATCGCACGGGAAAGGTGCGCATTCATCAAAAGCCATCATTATATCTGCACCGATAATCCGCTGAATGTCAATAGTGTTTTCAGGCGTAAAAAAATGCTTTGATCCGTCAATATGCGATTTAAATATGGCACCTTCATCCGAAAGCTTTCTGTTCGGGGTAAGAGAAAAAACCTGGTATCCGCCGCTGTCGGTAAGTATAGGCCTGCTCCAGTTCATGAATTTATGAAGTCCTCCCGATGCCCTCAATATGTCTGTCCCCGGCCGGAGATAGAGATGATATGTATTCCCCAGAATTATCTTTGCTTCAATATCATCGGCCAGGTCTCTCTGAAGAATTCCTTTTACTGTTCCGGCAGTGCCTACAGGCATAAATACAGGAGTTGGAATAATGCCATGAGCAGTCTCCAGTATTCCTGTCCTTGCCCTTGTTTCATTATCCCTTCTCTTAAGTTTAAACATAATTTCTGCCTGTTTACGGATGCCAAAGGTAATTCATTCGTCCACCTGTTTAAAATTATGTCAATAATTTTTATGCCTGATACTCCGTTTTTACAGGAATGATAAATTAAACTAACTTTTTGCATTCAGATTATCTTAGTAATATTGCAGCCATATCTGGAATTTAAATGATACTCCGCGACCACCCTTTTCTTCTTGCATTACTGATTGTTTTCGGCCTCTCCTTTTTAGTACAGGTCTTTTATTACCTGTATTATTACCTGGCTCCGGCAATTTTCAAACATCCCGATTCTTTACCAAAAAATGACCCGGTATCTGTAATCATCTGCGCAAGGAACGAGGAGGAAAACCTCAGGAATTTCCTTCCGGCAGTACTTGAACAGGATTATCCCGACTTTGAAGTGGTGGTTGTAAACGATTGCTCAGAGGACGATTCCTATGAAGTGCTTGGAGAGTATCTGAAGAAATACCCGAACCTGAAAATTTCAAATATTATTAAAGACCCGAAGTTTACACATAACAAAAAGTTCGCTCAGTTCATCGGTATAAAAGCAGCTAAAAATGAAATCCTGGTTTTTACTGATGCAGACTGTAAGCCTGAAAGTGAAAAATGGCTTAGCAGAATAGTATCCCGTTTTGATTCAAAAATTGATTTTGTTCTTGGTTATGGAGGGTTCTTCAGCAAAAAGGGATTTCTGGATAAATATATAAGGTACGACTGTATGACCATAGCCATGCAGTACCTTGGGATGGCATTAAAGGGAATGCCCTATATGGGAGTAGGCCGGAATCTGGCTTACAGGCGCTCATTGTTCTTCGACAAAAAAGGATTTGGCACTCATGCTCACCTTCCTTCAGGTGATGATGATCTTTTTGTGAACTCAAATGCCTCAGGATCAAACATTGCCGTGGAGTTCAGAAAAGAATCACATACCCGTTCTGTAGAAGCTTCAGATCTCAGTAAGTTCTACAAACAGAAAAAAAGGCACCTGACGACTGCTATCCATTATAAGCTGAGGGACAAAGTGGCTTTGATATCTGAACCTGTTTCAAGGGTACTTTTCTATTTTTCATTTGTAATACTGATTTCCAACCTGTTTCTGTGGCCGCTGGTGCTTGGCGTTTTTGTTGCAAGGTTAATTGGCCAGGTAACAGTTTTTACATTAAATCAGAAAAAATTCAATGAACCTGGATTATTACAATGGGCACCAATATTTGATATCCTCTCTCCGTTTATTAATGCTGTACTATATGCAGGCAGCCTCCGCGAGGATACAGGTAAAAACAAATGGAAGTAATCAATGGTTTATCGGATAAGGCCAGAAATGACCTTTTGCTTGTCGAATTGGCAAAGAACGGAAATGAAAAAGCATTTTCCAGCCTGCTGAACCGGTACAGGGATTCATTGTACTTCATGCTCCTGAAGATGGTGAATAATGCATCTGATGCTGAAGATCTGACTATTGAAGCATTTGGCAAAGCCTTCAGGAGCCTTGATTCATTCACTCCCGATTACGCATTCAGTACCTGGCTTTTCAAGATAGCTACAAACAACTGCATCGATTTTATAAGAAAAAAACAGATCTCTCCCACACCTATTGATCAATTGCAGGACGACCTGGAACATCTCACAGTTAGCCTGCAGTCGGATCTCCCCGACCCTGAAGAAATCCTGATCAACGATCAGAAAATAGCTGTCCTCCGCGACATTGTCAACCAGCTTAAACCAAGATACAGGAACCTGATTGAGCTCAGATATTACAAGGAGTACTCTTATGAAGAGATTTCTACAGAGCTGAAACTGCCGATAGGTACCGTAAAAGCACAACTTTACAGGGCAAAATCACTTCTTTTCAATATTTTCACAAAAACCGGGAACAGGTAGTGACTGATATTATTCTCCGATATTTTCCGGAAATTTCCGATCCTCAGATCCACAGGTTTTCCAGGCTTAAAGGGATCTACCAGGAATGGAACAGCAGGATCAATGTTATCTCAAGAAAAGATTTTGAAAATTTCTATATTCATCATGTTCTTCATTCCCTGGCTATTGCAAAATTCATTCATTTTGCAGACGGAACAAGGATCCTCGATGCCGGTACCGGAGGTGGATTTCCAGGCATCCCCCTGGCAATAATGTTCCCCCATGCCGAATTCTTTCTTCTTGATTCAATTGATAAGAAAATAAAGGTTGTTTCATCCGTTGCTGAAGAGCTGGACCTGACTAACGTAAAAACCATCCGTAAGAGGATTGAGGAGGAAAAAAGCCGTTTTGATTTCATTGTAAGCCGAGCGGTTACAGCCTTTCCTGAATTTGTAAAAATGACCCGGAAGAACATAGACCCCGGAAATAAATATCAGAAAAGGAACGGTATAATATATCTTAAAGGAGGAGATCTTTCAGTAGAACTCGGACCCTATTCGAAGGAAACTATTATCAGGAATATCACTGACTTCTTTTCTGAACCATATTTTGAAACAAAAAAGATAGTCTATATGCCCATTTGATTTTAAAAAAATGGGATAACCGTTGCATTTATTTCAAAATTAACTATCTTTGCGATCTCAAAATAAAACAGTACCGACAATTTTAAATTCAGCATAAATGAAAAGGACATATCAGCCTTCAAGAAGAAAAAGAGCAAATAAACATGGTTTCAGGGAAAGGATGTCCACGGCCAATGGAAGAAGGGTTCTTGCTTCACGCAGGGCTAAGGGAAGGAAAAAACTCTCTGTCACTCCTGAGCTGAAATTGAAATAATCAGAAGATATTACGATCATGGTTAAGGTGCTTTCAAAAAAGGCACCTTTTTTTCATTAATTTTGCCAGGCATTTTTCCTGAATGAAAATACTTGAAGAAAATATTGATGATCCACGTCTGAAAGAGATAGCGGCCAGGATAACTTCCGGTGGCAGGATCAACATGGATGAGGGCTTGCTGCTTTACACCGGGGCTGATTTGTCATTGCTTGCTTTATTGTCGGGAATTGTAAGAAGAAGGCAGAATCGAAACTATGTCTTTTTCAATAAAAACTTTCATATTGAACCTACAAATAAGTGTATTCATAACTGCCGTTTTTGCTCATACCATAAACCGGAGGGAGATCCTGAAAGCTGGGAATACACTCATGATGAAATGCTTGGCATAGTTAGTAAATTTGATGATAAAGAAGTAACTGAAGTTCATATAGTAGGAGGAGTCCACCCCCTTTACGATATTAAATATTACGGAGAGCTTGTTCAGAAAATTAAACAATACCGTCCCGGTCTCCATATAAAAGCATTTTCTGCTATAGAGCTCGACTATATGATCACTAAATCAGGAGTAACTGTCAGTGAAGGTCTCTCGGAGCTTAAGAAATATGGTCTGGATTCAATTCCCGGCGGTGGGGCTGAAATCTTCGACGGGGAGATCAGGAAAAAGATCTGTGCTGAAAAAGCTTCTGCGGAAAGATGGCTTGAGATCCATGAGACTGCACATAATCTTGGGATACCATCCAATGCCACAATGCTTTACGGTCATATGGAAGATTATGTCCACAGGATCGATCACATGAAAAGGCTACGGGATCTCCAGGACAAAACAGGAGGTTTCAACGCTTTCATCCCTCTCAAGTTCAAAAAAGCAAATAACTCCATGTCGTGGCTTGGTGAAGTTAGCATGACTGAAGATCTTAAAAACTATGCGGTTTCGAGGATCTTCCTTGACAACATTCCGCATATCAAGGCGTACTGGCCGATGATAGGCAGAGATGTGGCTCAGATGAGCCTGATGTTCGGAGCTGATGACCTCGACGGAACCATTGAGGATACTACAAAGATCTACTCAATGGCTGGGTCGGGTGAGAAAAATCCTGAAATGTCAACCGGTGAAATCTGCAGGCTTATAAGGGACGCAGGATTTGTGCCTGTGGAACGGGATTCCGTTTATAATTTTATACATACCTTTGCGTTATAACTTAAGTTCCGGGAGCCGCCATGAGCATCAAAAATTTCATTTTAAGCAAAACATTTTTAAAAAACCTTGGATTAGCAGCCTTAATTGTGGTAGGATTTATTATGGTACTCCTCATCTGGCTCAACTTCTATACACGACATGGTCAAAGCAGGCCTGTTCCAAGCTTTATAGGACTTACTATGGATCAGACTTTGCAGCTTGCCAGGAAAAGCAGGATGAAATTTCAGATCATTGATTCTGTTTATACCTCTGAAGTTCCCCGCGGATGTATTGCTGAACAAAATCCGGTACCGGGATTTAAGGTCAAAAAGAAGAGAAATATTATGCTTACAATAAATGCCTTTAATCCTGAAATGGTTGCAATGCCAAATCTCGTAAACCTTCCTAAACGACAGGCAATAGCGCTTATTGAGAGCTCAGGACTTCAAATGGGAATCTCAAGGTATACTCCCGACATCTCGTTCGATGTAGTCCTTAAGCAGTTATACGACGGAAAAGAAATTCAGGAAGGAGATTCGATTCAAAAAGGTTCGGAGATTGACCTGTTGCTTGGGAAAGGCCTTAGCAACCAGAAAACCTACGTTCCGGACCTGATCGGCATGAATATTGAATCAGCCAGAAATAAAATAATGGGAGCATCACTTACCCTGGTAACATCCATTTTCGACAATACTGTTATAACCGGACAGGATTCGGCTGATGCATTCGTGTATAAACAAAATCCTGATTTTGGCGTTGACGCCACTCTCCAGCTCGGGTCTTCAATATATCTCTGGCTGACAGTTGATTCTGCCAGGCTCCCTGTTGATTCAACCATGGTTATTACAGACACATTACCCGGGAGAATAATCGGACTACCTGATTAAACTGATGTATAAAAAGTTAATCATATATATTGCCTTTCTGTTATGTTATCCTGTACTCTCAAATGGCCAGGAGATTGTAACAGGACTGCAAAACAATACTTTATTATCAGGTCAGGTAAACAGGCAGGACTGGTATAAAGCTGGTGCTGCCGATCCTGTTGAATTACCATTTTTTGATGATTTTACCGGGCTTTCTTTCCTTCCTTCTCCAAAATGGTGGAGCGATAACTATGCATTTATAAATAACACTTATTCCAATCAGCAGATCACCATCGGGATTGCAACACTTGATGCGCTGGATAATGGAGGAAAACTTTATGAGACTGCGACATCGGAAGGTTTTGAGGCGGACCATCTGACCTCACAGCCGCTTAACCTTAATTATCCCACAACAGAAAATATCTGGCTCAGCTTTTACTATCAGCCCGGAGGGCTTGGTGATAAGCCTGAATTAAAAGATAGTCTTACTCTCCAATTTTTCGCCCCTGAAGAATCCAGGTGGCATTCTGTATGGAAAACTGACACTTCCAGGCAACTGAAATTTAAACCTGTCATTATCAGAATAGAGGATTCAAGATATCTGAAGAACGGATTTAAGTTCCGTTTTGTCAACTGGGCAAGCCTCAGTTCTGATCTTAAGGATCCCTCGATGATAGGGAATTGCGATCACTGGAATATTGACTATGTTTATCTTGATAAAAACAGGAATGCTGCCGATACGTCCCTTGCTGATGTGGCATTCCGGACACCGCTCAGATCCATTCTTAAAACCCACGAGGCTATGCCCTGGAAACAGTTCAGACAGGTTTACCTTCAGGAAATGGGGTCTGCAATTCCGATACATTACAGGAACAATGATATTATAACAAGGAATGTAACCAGGAATTTTGAGATCCGGGATATGTTCACAAACACCGTTTCTCACTCATTTTCAGCAGGCGCTGCAAACGTGGATCCCTTCACAAATGTTGATTACAATGCAAATCTTATTTATACTTTTAATAATTCAGTCACTGATTCAGCCCTCTTCAGAATTACCTGCTACCTGAAAACTGATGATTTTGATCCGAAGGGAAATGATACCATAATCTATAACCAGGTATTCAGCAATTATTTTGCTTACGACGACGGATCATCAGAAGGAGGATATGGAATAAACGGACAGGGCTCAAGGAATGCTATGGTTGCCTATAGATTTAAATCATACCTCCAGGATACAATAAGGGCTATCCGTATCTGCTTCAACGACAGCTACCTCAACAGCAACCAGAGAGCATTTAATCTGATGATATGGGATGATGATAACGGATTGCCGGGAAATGTAATTTATTCAGCTGAGAATGTTCTGGTTGAACCCGGCGATGATAACAACGGATTCCACACTTATATCCTCCCCGATGGAGTTATGGTTAATGGAGTATTTTATACCGGATGGGGTCAACGATCCGAGACATTTCTCAATGCAGGATTTGACGTAAACACTTCTAACCGCGGCAGACAGTACTACTGGCTTAACGGAACATGGCTGCAATCACAGAAGGAAGGAAGCATTATGATACGGCCTGTTGTCGGACCTCCGATAAAAACAACTTCTTCGGATGATGTAAATCCTGTGGATCCTGAAAAGTGCACCATATGGCCCAACCCCGCATCGGAATATTTAAATCTCAATTGCAGCGATCTGGCACTTTCCCGGTCAGCTTTTATATCGATTATTGATATGCAGGGGCGCGAACTGATGAAGGTACCTTATAGCGAGCGTATCGATATTTCCAGGATCAGGCCGGGCATCTACACGGTAATTACTCTGTCGGAGGGCAGACGAACAGGTTATTTCAGACTTGTAATTACAAAGTAATTACATATGACAGAAGAAGATATCGATCAGCAGGAACTTTTTGAACATTACAGGTTCAAAGCCGATCCCGGACAATCTTTGCTCCGCATTGACAAGTTTATCTTCACAAGGATTGAAAACACTTCGAGGACACGAATACAGAATGCGGCCAATGCAGGAAATATTCTTGTCAACAATAATCCTGTCAGACCAAATTACAGGGTTAAACCTGGAGATATAGTCCAGATTGTACTGCCGACACCTCCCAGGGAGATAGAGCTTATCCCCGAAAATATTCCTGTCAATATTGTCTATGAGGACGATGATCTGGTGGTTGTGAACAAGGAACCGGGTATGGTTGTGCATCCGGCATACGGCAATTATACCGGTACGCTGGTTAATGCCCTGATGTGGCATTTCAGTGATCTGCCTCTTTTTCAGAGCGGTGAACTCCGTCCCGGATTGGTTCACCGAATCGATAAAGACACCTCGGGCATCCTGGTAATAGCTAAAAATGACCTGGCCCTGAACAAGTTATCCAGACAGTTCTTTGACAGGACTACCGACAGGAAATATGTTGCCCTGGTATGGGGCACACCCGTACCTTCAAAAGGGACAATAACTGGTAATGTGGGCAGAAATATCCGTGACAGGAAGATCATGCAGGTCTTTCCTGATGGCAGTCAGGGAAAAACTGCAATTACTCATTATAAAGTTCTCGAGAATTTAGGCTATGTTTCAGTTATTGAATGCAAGCTTGAAACAGGTCGGACTCATCAGATAAGAGTGCATTTCAGTTATATAAAGCACCCGCTCTTCAATGAT
>CAZCQC010000344.1:0-13694 GCA_964500155.1 uncultured Rikenellaceae bacterium
CATCTACATTCTGGGCCATGGCGCCTGCAAATGTCAGGAATGCTGTTGTAAGTAATAATGCTGTTCTTTTCATTTTTTTACTTTTTATTGAAGAGTATATCTGCACTCTTATATTTAGAATGTGTATTAATCAATTAAATTGTTATGTTTTTAATCTGCCTGCTACTAATTTCTCCTGCCACTGCTGCCGCCTGATGAAGAACTTCCTGATGAAGAACTTCCTGATGAGGAACCACCTGAAGAGTAGGACCCGCCACTGCTTCTTGATACTGATCCGCCGCCGCTGTAGGAGGAAGAGGAGGAGGACCTGCCACTGCTGTAAGATCCGGATGACATTGAACTACTTCCGGAGCTTCGTGAAGGAACTGAATAACTTCCGGATCTGCTGTATGAGGAGCTGCTTGATCTGGCGGGGGCAGTTGAGTATGAGGAATTGCTTCTGACAGGAGCAGAAGAATATGATGAATTTGTTCTGCTGCTGTTTGATGAATTCTGATTATTCCTCTGGATAGTAACTGGCCTGCTGGTGTTAACATTACTGTTTATTCTGCTGTTGCTGTTGTTCTGGATTACATTCGAATTAACTCTTGTATTGTTATACGAAGGCCGGGTGCTCATTTTGGGGTCGTTATAGCTGGGTGTATAGGTCCGGTTTACCGAATTATACTCAGGACGGGTTGTTGATGTTGCAGCCCTTCTCGACTGAGTTCCGCTAACGCTTTCAGTGCCGGTTTTAGATGGATCCTGTGTAAGTTTCCTTTCAGTCCCGACAGCCTGCTGGGAATTATAGCCAGGATTTACTGTTCTCCTTGAAGTTGCTAAAGCTGCATCTGTTCCGGAGGCCGGTATGCCTGAAACTGCACCTGTGGCAATATCAGTGCTTCTTCTCGAACCTGAAGCTACAGGAGAAGAAGTACCACCACTCCATCTTGTTGACATTGTACTTGGCTTTTCTCTCCTTCCATAAGTATTGCTGTTTTTATCATTATAAGAGTATGAATGATATCCGCCATAATAGTATGGTGAATACCAGGAGCTGTAGTACGGACTGTAATAATTCCTTCCATAGAGACCTCCATAGAAGTTATTGATATAATAACCATTGTTATAGAAACCTCCATAGTAATATGGACTATAATAATCGTAATAGAACGGATCATAATAGCCGTAGGAATAAGGGAATCCCCCGTAATAGTTGTTAAAACCGAATGAAGGATACCAGCTGGAGTAGAAAGGATCTCTCCAGTAGGGACTGAAGTAATTTCCATAAAATCTGTTCAGCCTTCCTGCATACGAATAGTTATCATAATAATTATAGTAATAATTATCGCTATAGCCGCCTGCATCGTTATAATCAGCGGCATCAGTGTATTCTTTGGATACCAGTGTGTCACTGGCATATATATTATCATAATATGCTCCTGACTGAAGGTTGCCTTCTGCAATCGGTTGATTAACCCGTGTGCGAACCATGGTTACCGGCTGGTCTGTATCCTGATAGTACAGATCGTCATATTCTGTTCCTACATAGAGCCCCGATGAACAGGAGGCAAGGGTAAGAAGTGCAAGTCCGAATATGTTAATTAATGCTTTCATGGTATTTGTTTATTTCTTTTTGTCTGCTACCTTATTAACTATCAAATTCTGTACCAAATGTTTTTTGTTTATCTTTTTACCTTTCAGCTTTTTGCTTTTCAGCAAATTTAATATTTTTTATCAAAGCTACAATTTAAATTCAAAACGGTTCTCAGGTTTGATTAAGTATATTATCCAATTCAAATCCTGATATAGTATTTAGCTTTTAAGATGAATCTTCGTTTTTTTTAATCTCCGGGAATTAGCTATTTTTACGAACCGTTTTTTAGTTGAATATTATAAATCAAATTCCATACCAAACAATGGCGAAGTTCTTAACAAACAGGGAAGAGAATTATGCACAATGGTATAACGACCTGGTTATCAAAGCTGATCTTGCTGAAAACTCAGCGGTAAGAGGGTGCATGGTTATCAAACCTTATGGTTATGCTATATGGGAAAATATTCAGGCAGGACTCGACAAAATGTTCAAGGCAACTGGTCACGTTAATGCTTATTTCCCTCTCTTTATACCGAAATCTTTTTTCAGCAGGGAAGCTGCTCATGTCAAGGGTTTTGCAAAAGAGTGCGCTGTTGTTACCCACTACAGGCTCAAGATGGATGAAAATGGAAAGGGCATTGTTGTCGATCCGGAGGCAAAGCTTGAGGAAGAACTAATTATACGTCCAACATCCGAGACCATAATCTGGAACTCATATAAAAACTGGATTCAGTCATACCGTGACCTCCCGATCCTTATAAATCAGTGGGCAAATGTGGTAAGATGGGAAATGCGGACAAGGCTCTTTCTGAGGACTGCTGAATTCCTTTGGCAGGAAGGCCACACTGCACATGCCACTAGGGAAGAGGCCGTTGAAGAGACAGACAGAATGCTCAAAGTATATGCCGATTTTGCCGAGAATTTTATGGCTCTTCCTGTTATTAAAGGGTATAAAAGCGAGAATGAACGTTTTGCCGGGGCTCTTGATACATATACAATTGAAGCTCTCATGCAGGATGGCAAAGCTCTCCAAGCCGGAACAAGTCATTTCCTCGGGCAAAATTTTGCAAAAGCTTTTGATGTTCAGTTTACCGACAAAACAGGGAAGCTCGATTATGTCTGGGCAACATCCTGGGGTCTGTCAACAAGGATGGTAGGCGCTCTCATCATGGCTCATTCCGATAATAACGGCCTGATCCTGCCTCCACGGCTGGCTCCACTGCAGACTGTAATTGTACCCATTTATAAAACTGCAGACCAGCTCGAGAAGATCTCTGAAAAAGCTAAAATTATTAAAGCTGACCTTGAGAAAGCAGGAATTTCTGTCAAATATGACGACAGGGAAAATTATAAGCCTGGCTATAAATTTGCCGATTATGAACTTAAGGGTGTTCCGGTAAGGATAGCTGTCGGTCCGCGTGATATCGAAAATAATACCGTGGAGATTGCACGAAGGGATACACTCAGTAAAGAGACAATTCCTGCCGGAGGTATTACCGCCCATGTTACAGGGCTCCTTGAAGATATCCAGGCAAACATGTTCCAAAAAGCCCTGAAATTCAGATCCGACAATACTTTCTATATAAATAAGTGGAGTGAATTCCTGGAAATAATTGATAATCAGGGAGGATTTATTATGGCTCACTGGGATGGCACAGCTGAAACAGAGGATAAAATAAAGGAGGAAACTAAGGCTACGATCAGGTGCATTCCTTTTGACTCGCCCGAAGAGGTGGGCAAATGCATATATTCAGGTAAGCCGTCAAAGAGACGCGTTCTGTTTGCCAGATCATATTGACGCACACAGATTGATTTTGATTTTAAATTACTAATTTAGAGGTGTTTTACATTTAAACTAACTGATCATGTCGGAACTTGATAATAAGAAAACTGCAATTATCAGCACTCTCAGGGAAAAATCGATTTTGAAACAGAAAGTATATGACAATACCCTTGAATGGTTCAGTGTGGTTAAGGATATCCTCAAAAATCTTTCCAAAGATGTAAATACCAACCTCGGTAATCTCGATTCAAGGATTAAAATGGAATATACCGACAGAAGCAACTTTGATGCACAATTAAAAGTAGCCGGAGATATTCTGCTTTTCAGCATGCATTCAAATATCTTTCAGTTCGACAGGGAACATCCAGCCTGGAAAACACCATATATCCAGAAAAATAAGTTTAATGCTTATTCGGGGATAATAAATATTTACAATTTCCTCTTTGACTCATTCAAATACTCAAGGCTGGACGACCTGGGATATCTTATCGCCAGGATCTTCATAAACCATGAGAACCAGTATCTTGTTGAAGGCAAAAGGCAAATGGGCATGCTTTTTTCAAATTATGGGAATGAGGCAATAAACAGGAACTCCTTACAGATTATAATCTCAACAGCAATTCAGTACTCCCTTGAATTTGATCTTCTGGTCCCTCCTTACGATACAGTTAAGATAGCCACTGTCGGACAAGCTGAGGCAAAGATCCAACACTCAAGGGTAATCACGGGTAAACGCCTTGGATTCCAGTTTAACTCTGATGATGTGTTGATCAAAACCCCTCATGAAACCTGAAAATGTTTATATACCAGGGCAAAGGATTTACAGGAGACTCATATACTTCCAGGCATTTCTTTTTATTTTCACAGCTGCCTACCCTCAGGCGTCAGCCACCCGCGATTCACTTATAAAGCTTAATCATAAAATTGAGGTACAGGAAATAGAAAATATAAAGTTATCACTTTCAGGCACTGACTTTTCATACTCATCCGGGCTCATACCTCCTTCAGGTTCTGAAGACAAAAAAACACTGATCTTTCTTGATTCGCTAAAAATCCGAGCATCCAAAACTTTAATCACAAAAAAACTTTATGATTTCGTGATCATTTCGCATGAACCGGAATCCAAAAAAGAGATCAGCGGCTCAAGCGAGGTAAACTTTAGTGACTATTCAGGATTGAAAATCCGCAAAATTGAGATCAGGAGGCTGGATGTATTCGGTTCAAATTTAAACACTCCTGATTTCTATAATCCAAATAAAACTGAAAAGCTTCTTAACAAAACCCATTTTAATACAAGTGAGAATATAATCAGGAAGAATCTTCTTTTTAATGAAGGCGATACAATATCACCGCTTAACCTTAGCGATAATGAGAGGTTTCTGAGAGATCTCCCGTATATTGATGATGCACGGATACTGGTTGTGCCTGCCTCTGCTACCGAAGCTGATATAATTGTTGTTACAAAGGATATTTATTCCTTAGGTGCAAAGGTCAGTTTTAGTGGGTTTGACAAAGGATCCTTTTCTCTATTTGAAAAGAATATTTTCGGTATGGGCCATGAATTCGGGATAGAAATCCCTTATGATTCAAAATATACAGATTCTCCGGGATTCGGGATTAATTATCAGGTTAATAATATCATTAAAACATTTGTGAATCTTGACATGTATTATAATGACGGGCTGGGGAAAAAAACATTTGGGTTCGAACTTGGACGGAAATTGATAAGCGCCTCAACCAAATATGCCGGAAACATTTCGATAAGGGAGATGTTTACTTCAGATGACCTCGATTCTCTGCCGGTACCAGCTCCCGTAAAATACAATTTGCAGGATTACTGGTTGCTGAGGTCTTTCCTCCTGGATGTAAAGTCTGTAAGCAGGCTGATGATTGGAGCCAGGTATACCAATAACAATGTTTTTACCCATCCTTATATTCTCCCTGAGTCATACCATTATCTGCAGCAATATAAGATGTTCCTGGGCTCGGTTTCCTTTTCGGTTCAGAAATATTATAAAACCAGTCTTGTCTATGGCTACGGGTTGACCGAAGATATTCCATACGGCAGCCTGATAAACCTTACCCTTGGAAAAGAAATCAATGAATTCAAGGAAAGACACTATATGGCTACTTCAATTTCAATTGGAGGTTCAGTAAAAAACCTGGGGTATTTTTATACATCTGCCGGCTTAGGCACTTATATTAACGATGGAAAAACAGAACAGGGAATTCTTTCACTCAGGACCAACTTCATCTCCAATCTTGCCTTCATTGGCAGATACAGGATCCGGAACTTTGTAAATATTGATTACACCCGAGGATTTGACAGATATTATGATGAATACCTTGTTTTTAACCGGGAAAATGGCTTTTCGGGTTTCAGGAATGATTCAATCGGAGATTCACAGAGATTATCAGTCAGCCTTGAATCGGTACTTTTCAGCCCTGTAAATTTTTATGGCTTCAGGTTTGCCGTTTTTGGCTTTGCAGATGCCGGATTCCTTTTCGGGACAAACGAATTTGTAGGAAACGGTGATTTGCTTTCAGCTATAGGACTTGGGATCAGGATCCGAAACAACAATCTTATTTTCAACACTTTTCAGATAAGACTGGGATTCTTCCCGAACCTGCCGGAATATTCCAGAACAAATCCTCTGATAGTCACAGGACAACAATTGCTCAAACCTTATAATTTTGAACCTGGAAAACCATCAGTAATTCCATTCAGATAACCCTCCATTCAGTTAAACATGCTTGAAGAATTTCTAAACTTTATCAGAAAGAATAAACTTTTCAAAAAACAGGACAGGCTCCTTCTGGCTGTTAGCGGAGGAATTGATTCTATGGTAATGTCGCACCTGTTCATGAAACTTGGAACCAATATCGGGATCGCCCACTGTAATTTCTGTCTTAGAAATAATGAATCCGATATGGATGAGGATCTTGTCAGGGAATTTGCTTCCAAGAACAAAATCCCTTTCTATTCAGTAAGATTCAAAACGAAAGAGCATGCCCGAAAGAAAGGTATTTCGATCCAGATGGCGGCAAGGGAACTTCGATTTGAATGGTTCGAAAAGATAAGGATCGAAAACAATTTCGACTTTGTTGCGGTAGCCCATAACCTGGATGACAAAATTGAAACAATGCTGATCAATCTTACAAGAGGAACCGGATTAACAGGGCTTACAGGAATGAAACCACTCAGTAACAGGATAATACGTCCACTGCTGTTTGCAACACGAAAAAAAATAGAAGAGTATTGCAGTGACAATTATATCACTTTCAGGGAAGACAAATCGAATATCGAAACCAAATATACCAGGAATAAGATCAGGCATCTTGTTATTCCGGTTCTAAAGGAAATCAATCCGTCAGTTAAAGAGACTCTTAATGAAACTGCTGAAAGACTTTCAGGAATTGATGAAATTCTGTCATGCTATATAGATGACATTAGGTTGAAGGTCTCTGTAAAAAGGGGTACCTGTACTGTCTTTAACATTGAAAAGCTAAAAACTCATCAGAAAAACAAAGCATTGATATTCGAGCTTTTCAGTCTATACGGGGTAGCAGGTTCAGCAACCGGGGACCTCCTGCGACTGATGACCGGCAGTACAGGCAAGCAGATCTTCTCTAAAACCCACAGTATACTTAGAAACAGGAACGAACTTATTGTTACTCCTCTGATGACCCGTAGTCAGGTGTATTATGAAATTAACTTTATTGATGATCTTATTATGGTGCCGGGAATAAAATCAGCCGGGATTAAAAATGCCGGACCAGGATATAAAATTCCCCGGAAAAAGAGTATCGCAAGTATAGATTCTGGGAAATTGAAGTTCCCGTTAGTAATCAGAGAGTGGAAAGCGGGTGACTTTTTTTACCCTCTGGGTATGAAGCAGAAGAAAAAGCTGAGTGACTATTTTATCGACAGGAAATATTCACTTGTCAAAAAAGGGAATACCCATATTCTTGAGTCTGAAGGGAAAATTGTCTGGATAATTGGTGATAGACTCGATGAAAGATTCAAAGTTACCGAGTCAACATCCGAAATATTAAGGATTGAATTAAACAATGACTTGTTCTTATAATCTGTATCAATCTGCGAAATCTGCGGGATATTTTCATAGTTCTTCCCGCTGATCACGATGATTTAAGCAGATAAAGAAAGTCAGAATTTCCTTGAGCCATTTATCCCCCTGTCGATCAGAAGAAGATCGGCCATGGCTATTGCTGATGCTGCCTCAATTATAACAGGCATTCTCAGAGCTATGCATGTATCATGCCGGCCCTTAATCCCCATATCGGTCATTTGATCCTGTCCGAAATCGAATGTCCGTTGTACAACGCCTGTTGAGGAGGTTGGTTTGACAGCTGTCCTGAACAATATCTCGTTTCCATTTGAAATTCCACCGTTAATGCCACCAGAATAGTTTGTCGAGGTCCTGCCGGTGCTGTCAATAAACGGATCATTGTGTACAGATCCTTTCATGGAGGCAGCCGAAAAACCTGAGCCAAATTCAATTCCCTTTATTGCCGGAATTGAAAAAACAATATGACTGATTGCTGATTCCATTGAATAAAAAAAAGGTTCACCCAGAGCTTTTTGTGGATGAACGATCCTGCATTCAACAATACCTCCTATTGTGTCTCTTTCAGCCATTGCTTTCTCAAGTGCCTGATCAATTTCTGTGGAACCTCCGGCAGAAATCAGTTTTGCACTTATTTCAGCAGGTCGCACAATAAGCTTTGCAATTACACCAGCGGCCACGAGGCCCCAGGTAATCCGGCCTGAGAAATGTCCGCTCCCGCGCAGGTCGGCAAAACCCGAATATTTAAACCCGGCAACGTAATCAGCATGACCCGGACGGGGCACACTTTTAAAAGCATCATAATCCGAAGAGATCTTATCAATGTTTCTGGTTATAAGGGTTATTGGAGAACCTGTGGTTACATCATTGCAAACTCCGCTAAGTATCTCAGGCTTATCAGTCTCCCTGCGGTTCGTGGTGCCCTTGCTGCCACTCTGTCTTCTCGAAAGATCTGAAATGAAATCATCAGGTCCGATCGGGATCCCCGGTGGGCACCCGTCAATCACAACACCGATTGAATTCCCATGGGACTCACCGAAAAGGGATACTTTAAAAACTAAACCAAAAGAATTCATAATGGTACTTATTAGTTGCCGGGTTTGTTCTGCCTGTAAAAATCTACAGCCTCACTTACCTGAATTTTATCTGCAATTGCTTTTCCAATCCCATCTAAATAGACAAAATATAAATCGCTACCTGATTTTTTCTTGTCACGCATTAAAAGTTGACTGATCTGATCATCAGGGATATCGTGCCTGCGAAGAAGTCTGAAAGATTTCAGCAGACTGATGATCCTGTCGAACTCATCCGACGTTATCAATCCTTTTGATAATGAAAAATTAGCCGCAAGTTCCATGCCTGAAGCTACAGCGTATCCATGCCTGAAGGATTTATAGGCTTCGATGGCATGGCCATATGTATGGCCGAAATTCAGTATCCTCCTTAATCCAGATTCTTTTTCATCTTCGGAGACAACGGCAGCCTTAAAATTAACAGCCATTGAAATACACATTGTAAGAAGTTCAGTATCCCTTTTCAATATTCCCTCATGATTGTTTTCAATTATCTCAAACAGCTTTTCGTTACCTATGAGTGCAGTTTTGATAAGTTCAGCCAATCCGGAGAAGTATTCATCTTCGGGAAGCGTCTTCAGCATGGCAGTATCGCAGATCACAAACTCGGGTTGTTTGAAACATCCAAGTATGTTCTTTGTCCCACTTAGATTAACTCCGTTCTTTCCCCCTGTGCTGGCATCGACCTGTGAAAGCAGAGATGAGGAAACATAGGCACATCTGATTCCACGCATATATATTGAAGCCAGGAATCCGGCAATATCACACACTACACCCCCACCAATACCAAGGATAAAACCACTCCTGTCGATACCTGTTTCAATGAGTCGTACTGCAAGGGATTCAACAACCTCAATTGTTTTGCTTGCCTCCCCTGCCCTTACCTGAAAAACCGGGAAATCAGGAAATCCAGAACCATATAGGCGTTGGATATTAGAATCGGTAATAATTGCAACACCTGATTCGGGAAGCAGTTCTTTAACAGATTCCCATTTCGCTCCGATGAGGATCTCTGAAAATGAACTTCCTGTATTAATTACAATTTTTTCCAAAGGGGCTATTCTATCGACCGTTAAAGTTAAAAAAACATCTGTTATTCCGAAAAAAAACAAATAACATTGACATCACGATCAATCCGAAACAATTTACCTGTTCTCAGGTAAAGATAAAAAGTATTATATTGTAATCATCAATTCCTGCTTCAATGACCCTTAAAGATAGATATAGTAAAACCATCGGGTATTTTAGAATGAACATGCCTGCTCCCGAAACGGAGTTAGCATATACAGATCCTTTCGGTTTAATTGTTGCGGTCATTTTATCAGCCCAATGCACCGATAAAAGGGTTAACATAATAACACCGCCGCTTCTTGAAAAATACCCTGATGCCAGGTCGATGGCAAAAGCAGAACCTTCAGAGATCTTTGATTTCATAAAATCATGTTCATATCCTAATAACAAGGCAAAACATCTGGCTGGCATGGCCAGGATGCTTGTAAATGAGTTTAACGGTATTGTTCCATCCGAGCCTTCGGAGCTTCAAAGACTGCCGGGAGTGGGCAGAAAAACCGCAAATGTGGTTGCCTCGGTTGTTTACAGAAAACCTGTCATGGCAGTTGATACTCATGTTTTCAGGGTCGCCACAAGGATAGGGTTGATAAGGAATGCAAAAACCCCTTTAATTGCAGAACTGCAGCTTTCCAGGAATATTCCTGCTGATTTGATATATGAAGCACATCACTGGCTGATACTGCATGGCAGATACGTCTGCAAGGCCAGAAAACCTCTTTGCAGCCAGTGCGGATTAAAGGAGTTTTGCAGGTTCTTCTCAGATAAAAATGATGAGAAATAGGCCTGGGATATACGGTATCCACCTAAAATCACGTTTCTATAGTTAATAATCCACTATCGTCTATATGAATTCCGGACAATCTGACCTGATTATGGCTGACATTAAACTAAAATATGAAGAACTTCTTCAGGCCAACAGGAAGCTGAAAGAAGAAGTTGATTCCCTGCGGTTAAAAGAAGTCAGCAGGAACGATCATAAAAATACCGGTAATGTAATTACTCCCGCTAATGTAATCAAAGAGATTTTTGATACTGTAAGCAGTTATCTTGCATTGTTCAGAGTCACAGAGGATAAAAGGATATTAATCCTGGATCTGAATAAAAAAGCAGCAGAAGTTGAATCAGTAAAAATAAATGAAACAAGCGGCAAATATATAAGCGACACTCCGCTTGGAGAAAGGAAGAAGTTAATCGATCTTATTTTCCAGATCAAAAATACCGGGAACGCCAGAAAGCAAACCGTTTTGGCAGATGATGATGATTCACAAGGACACTATGTCGGATTCAATGTTACCTCGGGTAATATCCTGGTTACATGGGAACCGGGGTTGGCACAAAAAGACGAATATGATATTTCCAGGCAGAACACTATTTTTGAGAAGTTTGCAGATCTGCTCCCGGAAATGATCTACGAAGTGGATATCAGAGGAAAAGTCCTTTATGCAAACAATCAGGGAATGAAGTTTTTTGGATATACTAAGCCGGATATTGAAAAAGGAGTTCATATTTCGGAACTTTTCCCGGCAACATACATCCAAATGATCGAGAATCTGAAGGGACTGAAATCACCTGAACAGGTAGCAAGCAATGAATACAATGCAACAAGAAAAGACGGTTCAGTTGTACCAATACTGACTCATTCCTTTGCTTTGTTCCATAATGACAAAATTATCGGTTACCGTGGTGTTGTAACTGATATCAGCAGGCATAAAAGCTATGAGGATCAGATAAACAGGGAAAAGGCATTCCTTGAGCATCTTGTTGATTCAATCCCGGAAGCAATTGCAATTATCAACCGCGATGGTAAGATCACCAATATCAACAAGGAATTCACCAGTCTTTTCGGATATTCAAGGGAAGAGGCAATTGGCAGTAATGTGGATGATCTGATTGTGCCTGAAGATCTTAAACCTGAATCTGTCAGTATTGATTCTCTTACCATCGAAAAACACAAAGTTGAAAAACAGACTATCAGGCAGGATAAATCAGGAAATAAGATCCACGTATCCCTCATTGCCTCAAATATGATTATCAACAACGAAGTAGTTGCCTCACTTGGAATTTACAGGGATATTTCATTTGAAAGAAAGAGCCAGCTGATACAGGATATCCTTTACAATATTTCGACGGCCGCCCTTAACCAGATAGATGTTAAGGATATTTATCCGACAATAGTTCATGAACTAAGCAAGATATGGGATACCAATAACTTCTTTATAGCTCTGTATGATAAGAAGAGCGATACTCTTTCTATGCCTTTCTTCTCGGACGAGAAAGACAAATTCGAAAATCTGCCTGCCCGCAAAACTATAACAAAATGGGTGATCGGGCTGAAAAGATCAGTTCTGCTTAAAATCAATGACCTGAAGGAGCTTGAGAATTCGGGAAATATTGCCCTTGTTGGTACACAATGCAAAGTATGGATGGGTGTCCCCCTGAAAGCCGAAAAGGAGATTATCGGTGTTATGGCCCTTCAGGATTATCATGATGAAGAGAAGTTTTCACAGGAAGATGTTAATGTCCTTGAGTTTATAGCAAATCAGATTGCCATTGCTATACAGCGGAGAACAATGATAGATAATGTGATCCAGGCAAGCCGCAAAGCAGAGGAAGCTGCTCAATCCAAACAACAGTTCATGTCAACAATGAGTCATGAGATCCGTACTCCTTTGAATGAAGTGATAGGCATTACAAACCTCCTGTTGCAGGGAAATCCAAGGGAGGACCAGATGGATTTCATTAAGACACTCAGGTTTTCAGGGAATCACCTTCTTACTCTGGTCAATGATGTTCTGGATTATAACAAGATGGAGTCAGGAAAGATAGTTTTTGAACAGGCGCAGTTCAACCTCAATGACTTTCTTAAAGATATCCTGAGGACTTATTCATTCAGGTCGAAATCCAAAAACCTTGAATTTGATATTATAAAAGAAAATGAGCTGCCATCTGAAGTGATCGGAGATTCGATCAGACTTAATCAGATTCTATCAAATCTGCTTTCAAATGCCCTTAAATTCACCCAAAAAGGCAGTATCCACATTATTATCAGGGAGATTGAACGTAAAAACAAAAAATCCATGATTGAATTTCTTGTAAGGGATACAGGACTTGGAATTCCCAGAGACAAACATGATATGATTTTTGAGAGCTTTACTCAGGCTTCACCTGATACCACAAGACATTACGGGGGAACAGGCCTCGGTTTGGCAATCTGCAAAAAGCTTGTTGAACTACAGGAAGGGAAAATCGAAGTTGAAAGTGAACCGGACAAAGGATCAACTTTCAGATTTGTTCTTTATTTCGGAATACCTGAAAATAACAGCAATGTTGAAAAAGGGGAACCCATCGAATCTTATGCAGGACTGGAAGGCAAAAGGATTCTTGTGGCTGAAGACAATAAGATCAATTTCTTTGTGGCAAATAAATTTCTTACAGGCTGGGGTGTTAAAGTCACCCACGTTGAAAACGGAAAACTTGCCCTTGAGATCCTGGAAAAAGAAGATTTTGATCTTATACTTATGGATCTCCATATGCCGGTTATGGATGGAATTGAAGCAACCAGGGTGATCAGAAAATCAGATAACCCAAGAATCAGCAATATCCCAGTTGTAGCCCTGACTGCTGCAATAATGTCGGAAAGTCAGGATAAAATTGAGGATTTGAGCATTAACGATTATGTCCTTAAACCATTCAAACCTCATGATCTGTTCGATAAGATCCTGAGGAATATTAAATAGCTCCCTGAAATTCTTATTATCTGATGCAGTTCCGGCTAAGGTACTGAGTGGCTTTTTTATTTCCCAGGCTGAATGATTTTCTGAAATCATAACATGCATCTGATACTTTCCCTGAATTCAGCAATGAAATGCCTTTATTTAACCATGCTTCGGAATTTTCAGGCTGCAAGTCAAGCGACATGCTAAAATCATTTATGGCTAAATCCCATGATCCTGAAACAAAATAAGAATTTGCCCGGTCAACATAGCACTCCGCATCATTTGGATGAAGTAAAAGATTTTCCGAGAAATAAGCAAGCGCCTTTATATTATCCCCCGAAGCCGATTCGAGTTTCCCTGCAAAACTGAGAGCTTTTTTATTGCCCG
>CAZCQC010000345.1:0-2959 GCA_964500155.1 uncultured Rikenellaceae bacterium
CCGGGGCGATGGTTTTCTGAGGGAAGATTTCCCCGGAGGATGGAACGGAGACTCTAAAAACGCTTTTACTGCCCAGAATTTAAGTCCGTCTGAAAAGGATGCCTATGCCTTTACAAAAAAGCTTCTGAACTGGAGAAAAGAGAAGGATGTTATACATACCGGAAAACTCAGGCATTTCATACCTGAGAATAACCTTTATGTTTATTTCAGATACAATGACATGGAAACTGTAATGGTTGTCCTCAATAACAGTGAAAAGGAGACACGAACAATAACCAGAAACAAATATGGTGAGGCAATGAATGGATTTACGAAGGGTACAGAAATAATTACAGGAACTCAGATTAATGATCTGACATCATTTGAAATTGCCCCGAAAACGGCAATGATTATTGAATTGAAATAATTTAAGCTTTCACTGCTTTATTATCTTCTTTACCGCATATTTCTGTCCTGCGTTTACCCTGATGATGTAAAAGCCCTTTGCTGCATCAGCACCACCTGATGTTCTTCCGTCCCATGTAACCTGGCTTGTGCCGGCAGGAACCGTAATTGTACTGACAAGAGTTCCATAAGCAGATAAGATTTCAATTTTACACGAACCGGAGACCTGTCCTTCAAAAAAGCTTATTGTAGCCACTTTGTCAAATGGATTTGGATAAACAGAGATATTTTGTCCTTCGGTCTCTGATTGTATGTTATCAACGCCTGTTACCAGGTCAGAAAGCGTCAGTTTCTGAGTTGTATAGAGCCTGAATTCGCCGGGTTTAAAGGTAAAGAGGCTGCTGGTATTTGTAACAGTGATCGAATCACGTGTAAAATATTCGTACCATTTACCAGTCTGGGGGAAAGCAGGGTTGATGGTTGATGAAGCCATTCCAAAATTACCAAGTATGTTTACTTTCATTGTCTCTCCGGTAAGTGTAAGCCGTTTTGCCGGAGTTGCAAGTGCATATGAATAGTTAGAAGTGCTGAATGCAGGCTGACTCTTCCTGAGATCATTGAGGAACTTATAGGTAAGGTAAAGCTGGTGCCTCTCAACATCAGAATAGTAATCCCATTTTATCGGTTTTTCGCCTGTTCTCCCATTTTCATCTATTGAGAAATCATAACCAAGCTCGCCAAACTGCCAGATCATTTTAGGTCCGGGTATTGAAAGAAAGAATAGAGCATCAAGCTGCATCCTCTTTAAGGCAATTTTCCGGTTACGGGTGTCATAGTCACCGGTGGCATCTCCAAAAGAGACATTCTTGAACATAAGCCGCTCCTCATCGTGGCTCTCCATATAAGTTACAAGACGAGGAACCGGCCATCCTCTACCCAGGGATGAAGCTGTGGTCAGATCAGAACTATATCCCATTGCAGCTTCGCTATAATCATGGTTTTTATTTCCCCAGAGCATCATGCCATATTCTGCAAGTTCCTTTTCTTCAGCATCAGGAGCAAAATGTTCCAGGATCACATAGGCTTCGGGATTGACTGACCATATTTTATCAGCCATTCTTTTCAGAATCGCTATTCTTGATGCATCATAAACCGAACCATCACCTGCGGTGTTTGTAAAACCCTTTGAAAAATCGAACCTGAATCCGTCAATTTTATATTCGGTAAGCCAGTAGGCATTTATCCTGTCTACAAGCTGCTGAGTTGCAGGCTTTTCATGGTTAAAATCCGCCCCCCACTTGTAAAGAGTGTTTGGAGAACTTTCATTGAACCATGGATTCAGTGGCTGAATAAAGATCTGGTCAGTGCCATAATGATCGAGATATAGCTGAACGAAAGGAGACTGCCCCATGCAATGATTCAATACAATATCCATAATAACTGCAATGCCCCTCTTATGACAACTGTCAACAAATGCCTTCATATCGTTCTTCGGGCCATAATATTTATCAGTTGCAAAATAGAATGATGGATTGTATCCCCAGCTGAGGTTTCCTTCAAATTCAGAAACCGGCATAAGTTCGATTGTATTTATTCCAAGATCATCAAGATAACTCAGGGTGTCAATTAGTGTCCTGAAATCGTGTTTTTCTATAAAATCCCTTATAAGAAGCTCGTAAATCGTCAGTCTTGATTTTTCGGGAGGAGTATAACCTGTAGTTTTCCATATATAAGGAACCTGGGAAGTCTGAAGAATCGAGACAATACCTGAAGCTGTATCTTTTGGATATGCGATCAATCCCGGATAGGTCTCATTTGTTATAAAGGAATCATTCCATGGATCAAGTATTTTATCAGTATAGGGATCAGCAATATAAATCTCATTGTCAACAAGATACTGAAATCTAAACTCTTTCCCCGGTTCGAGTCCGTCAATCCGGATCCAGTATCTTTCAGCATCAGGAGTTTTTTTCATATAACCTTTATCAGTGATACGCCAGCCTGTAAAATCACCTGTGATGAAAACATAGTTTTTGTATGGGGCGTGAAGAACTAGAGTAACCGAGCTGGTACTGTTATAATTAATGCCATCATTCATGCCTGCCGGAAGCGATTCGGTAACAACCGGCCTTCTCACGTAAACAAAAAATGAATCTGCCGAAAAAGAAGGTTTATCCCATGCGACTGCTTTGATCCAGAATTCGCCGTATTGATCTGCGGTAAATGAATAGGTGATCTGGTCAGGACTTGTTCCACTTGTCAGATATTTGTTATTTACGTATAATGTTATCGAGTCAGCACCGGTTGCAGCAGCTTTTACAGGAATTGTCTCATTCAGCTCAGCGATCAGTGAGGATTTTTCAGGAAGGGTAAATGTGGCATTGAGACCAGATTCAAATATATCAATGAAAATATCGGGTCTGGTCTGAAGCGATCCTGAAGAATTCCTGAACACAAGGCATATTTTGGTAGCAATGCCTGAAACAGGGAGGGAATAAAAAGCCTTAATATCCGGGGTAATATCAAGTTCATAAATATAATTTCCAAGGTAAGCAAGTTTAGGCTGGGTGGAGTT
>CAZCQC010000346.1:0-16979 GCA_964500155.1 uncultured Rikenellaceae bacterium
ACCGAAGCTACTGCATCAGCAATCGATACTGATGTGTGAGTATATCCTCCGGCATTAAGTATAATGCCATCGTACGAAAACCCTGTTTCGTGGATCTTGCTGATTATCTCTCCTTCAATATTCGATTGAAAATAATCAATATTTATTGCCGGAAACTGAATCCTGAGCTTATCAATGTACTCTTCGAACGAAGAAGTACCATATTTTTCGGGTTCTCTTTTACCAAGCAAATTAAGATTAGGTCCGTTGATTATTTGAATTTTCATTCCGATTCTTTCACAGGTTAATAATGTGTAAAAATAACTAAAATCTGAAGAGTTTTGAGTAATTTGTTCCTTTTTGATCATGTACTCACCCCCTTTATCCCCCTCTCTACGTTGTAAAGAGGGGGAATGTCTTTAATGTCAATGTATTGCTCCCCCTCTTTGCTATGCAGAGAGGGGGCTGGGGGGTGAGTATATGAAGATCAGGAATGGCAGGGAGGAGAGTACAGGTGAATTCAGAAAGGGCACTTGTGTTGAGTTTAAAACTGAATTTATGAAAATGATCATTGTTTGCAGATTAAATCAGCAAATTGAGGTTTTCCAATTTTGATATAATATTTTTATGCTTTCAAATTAACTATACCAAGATGAGTCTCTCGTGGAAAGCATCATTCAAGAACTTCGAAAACTATCTGAGGCTCGAAAAATCATTATCCGAAAACAGTATTGAAGCATATCTGAATGACATCAGGAAGCTTGAGGAATTTATTTTATCGTTTGGAAAAGAATACGGACCCTCTTCCGTCACGTATGATGACCTGAAAGAGTTCATAAACTGGTTTGGATCGGAAAACAGGAATGCCAGGACACAGTCAAGGGTCCTTTCGGGCATAAGGGCATTTTACAAATTCCTGCTGATTGATGGAGAGATAAATGAGAATCCGTCTTCGCTGCTTGAATCCCCAAAGATCGGGCTAAAACTCCCGGAAGTTTTGTCGGTTGCAGAAATAGACAGGATGGTTGAAGCCATCGATCTGAGCAGACAGGATGGACACAGGAACAAAGCGATTGTTGAGACTCTTTACGGTTGCGGGCTAAGGGTTTCTGAGCTTGTTAACCTGCGGCTTACAGATATTCATTATGGTGAGGGATTTGTTAGCGTTACAGGGAAAGGAAATAAGCAAAGGCTGGTACCGATAAGTATTAAAGCGTTGAAGGAGATTGATCTTTACAAGATCGACAGGAGCAGGCTGCCGGTAATATATGACGGGAATGTCGTTTTTCTGAACAGGAGGGGCAGAAAACTCACCAGAGCGATGATATTCACAATAATCAGGGATCTGGGAGGTAAGGCAGGCATTATGAAAAAGATCAGTCCTCATACGTTCCGACACTCCTTTGCAACACATATGATAGAAGCCGGAGCCGACCTGAGGGCTGTCCAGGAAATGCTTGGGCACGAATCGATAATGACAACTGAAATATATACCCATATCGACAGGAGTTTTTTGCGTGATACACTGATAATGTTTCATCCAAGGTCATGAATTTTATACACTATTCAGAATCTCAATTTTATATATTAACTTTGCACCTTATTTTTTGAAATCCATAATTTAAGTTTATTATAAATTCATAAAAGTATGTCGAAAGTAAAAAGAGTTTATTCCTTTGGCAGGAAAACTGCAGAGGGTAAAGCAGATATGAAGAATCTTCTTGGAGGTAAAGGAGCTAACCTTGCTGAAATGTGTCTTCTTGGACTTCCTGTACCCGCCGGTTTTACAATAACAACCGATGCCTGCAATGAATATTACGACAACAATTGCACTCTTCCAAAAGAACTTATGCCTGAAGTCTGGGCAGCAATGAAGCTGACTGAAGAGACTATGGGTATGAAGTACGGAGATCCTAAAAACGCGTTGCTTGTTTCGTGTCGTTCAGGTGCACGGAAATCAATGCCGGGAATGATGGACACTGTTCTGAATATCGGACTTTGCACAGCAACTATCCCTGGATTTCTCAAGAAAACAAACAATCCCCGATTTGTATGGGATTCTTACCGGCGTCTGATTATGATGTATGCCGACGTCGTTATGGAAAAAGCTGAAGGAATTGAACTTGGTGAAGGAAAAAGCATCCGTAAGCAGCTTGACGAAATGCTTGATGATTTCAAGAAAAAGAAGGGTTATAAATCAGATACCGAGATCACAGCTGAAGAGTTGAAGGATCTTTCGGAAAAATTCAAGAAAAAAGTAAAACAGGTGCTTGGCAGACCTTTCCCCGATGACGCCAAAGAACAGCTTGAAGGCAGTATAAAAGCTGTGTTTAAGAGCTGGAATGGGAAGAAGGCTGTGTCGTATCGTCGCATTGAAGGTATTCCTGATAACTGGGGTACTGCAGTGAACGTTCAGGCTATGGTATTCGGAAACATGGGCGATTCATCAGCAACAGGTGTTGCTTTTACGCGTAACCCTGCAACCGGTGAAAACCAGTTCTATGGTGAGTGGCTTGTAAATGCGCAGGGGGAAGATGTTGTTGCCGGTATCCGCACACCGAGCCCTCTGAACAATGAAACAAAGAATGAACAGAACAAGCACCTGAAAAGTATGCAGGAGGCAATGCCAAAGACATATAAAGAGCTTGTCGAAATCCGCCAGATCCTTGAAAAATCATTCCGTGATATGCTGGACGTTGAGTTCACAATCCAGGAAAATAAATTATATATGTTGCAGTGCCGTGTCGGAAAGAGAACTGGTACAGCAGCACTTAATATGGCGATGGATATGCTGAAAGAGAAACTCATCGACGAAAAAGCAGTTGTTACCCGCGTTGAACCGGCACAGCTTGATGAGTTGCTTCACCCAATATGTAATCCTGATGCCGAGAAAAAAGTCAAACCAATTGCCAAGGGGCTCCCTGCCGGACCAGGTGCTGCAGTTGGTAAAATAGTGTTCACCGCTGAAGATGCAGTCGCATGGAACAGGAAAGGACAAAAAGTCATCATGGTCCGTGAGGAAACAAATCCGGAGGATGTTGAAGGCATGCGTGCCGCTGTTGGCATTTTAACTGCACGTGGCGGAATGACATCCCACGCTGCACTTGTTGCACGTGGCTGGGGTAAGTGCTGCATTGTCGGTGCAGGAAGTCTCCATGTTGATTCGTCGGCTAAAAAAATAAAAGTCACAGGAACCGACATTGTGCTTAAAGAGGGTGATCTGATCACAATTAACGGGACAAAAGGAAATGTTTACTCTGGTGCTATAGAACTTATGGATGCAACGGAAAATCCACGTTTCCAGTCGTTTATGAAGATTATTGACAAATACCGTACAATGGGTGTCCGTACCAATGCCGATACCGCCGAAGATGCAAAGATCGCACGCGATTTCGGTGCTGAAGGGATCGGACTTTTCCGTACTGAGCACATGTTTTATGGGAAAGGATCGGAACAGCCTTTGTTCCTGCTTCGCAAGATGATCCTCAGCGCTAATGAAACTGAACGCCGTAAAGCTCTCAACGAACTATATAAGTATGTCAAGAAAGATATGAAAGCCACCCTCGAAGCAATGGATAACCTTCCGGTGACTTTCAGGCTTATGGATCCCCCGCTTCATGAATTTGTTCCACAGGGAGCTGAGAAGCAGGCTGAACTTGCTAAAGCCCTGGGCATTAAGAAATCGGATGTAACTAAACGCGGCGAGGCACTTCATGAAAGCAACCCCATGATGGGACACCGCGGTGTACGTCTTGGCATAACTTACCCGGAAATCACCGAGATGCAGGTTCGTGCGATGTTCGAAGCAACAGTTGAGCTCCTGAAAGAGAAGAAACATCCGAAACCTGAACTTATGGTTCCTGTTACCTGTGATGTTTCTGAGCTTGATGTCACAAAAAAGGTGGTTGATATGATCTATGCAGAAGTATGTAAAAAAGCCGGAGTGAAAAAGATCGATTACAAATATGGTACAATGATCGAGATACCAAGGGCAGCTCTGCTTGCCGACCGTATGGCAAAATCAGCTGAATTCTTTTCATTCGGCACGAATGACCTTACACAGATGACCTTTGGATTCAGCCGCGACGACATCGGAGGATTCCTGAATGACTATCTGGATAAGAAAATGCTGGCAGCCGATCCCTTCCAGACTATTGATCAGGATGGCGTTGGACAACTGATCAAAATGTCAGTTGAGAAAGGCCGAGCTACCAGACCTGATCTGAAAGTAGGCATATGTGGCGAACAAGGCGGAGATCCGGCTTCAGTTGAGTTCTGTTTTAAAGCAGGACTGACCTATGTGAGCTGTTCTCCTTTCAGGGTTCCGATTGCCAGACTGGCCGCAGCACAGTCATCTGTCAAATACGGAAAATAAACAGATAAACCTTTTCCTGTAATAATAGAAAAGGGCATCTTAATGATGCCCTTTTGCTTTTCATACTGCCCCTGAACTATGATTCTGTGTCTAACCGGTATTAAGACCCATAAGAATGGGTTTACCCTATTTTTGCGAAAAAAAAATTAAATAATATTTGATACATTTGAAAATTCTATCAAAATTCTGAAAAACTGAATATGGTGTCTCCTGATGATCTGAAAAAATACGGAATTGAAAGCGTTACTGAAATACTCTATAATCCTTCGTATAACACTCTGTTTGCTGAAGAGACAAAACCGGGATTAACCGGTTACGAAAAAGGGATAATCACAAGGTCGGGAGCTGTATCAGTTGATACCGGGATATTTACGGGTCGGTCACCAAAAGACAAATATGTTGTACTTGACGAAAACACAAAAGATACTATCTGGTGGAAGTCGGAAAAGGCAAAAGTTTCCGATAACAAACCGATAACTAACGAGATCTGGGAACACTGCAGGAATATTGCTGCTAAACAGCTCTCTGGAAAGAGGCTTTTTGTTGTCGACTGTTTCAGCGGAGCAAATAAGAATTCCCGGCTTGCTGTCAGATTTATTCTTGAGGTTGCCTGGCAGGCTCACTTTGTAAAGAATATGTTCATCAGACCTGAACCGGCAGAGATTGATACTTTTACACCTCAGTTTGTAGTTCTCAATGCCTCAAAAACAACAAATCCCGACTGGAAAAAGCAGGGTCTTAATTCTGAGAATTTTGTTTTTTTCAATCTCAGTGCCGGCATGGCAGTGATAGGCGGTACATGGTATGGCGGGGAAATGAAAAAAGGCATATTTTCTGTAATGAACTACCACCTTCCGCTTAAAGGTATTGCCTCCATGCACTGCTCTGCAAATGTCGGGAAAAAGGGGGATGTTGCAATATTCTTCGGACTCTCGGGAACCGGTAAGACAACTCTTTCCACCGACCCCGAAAGGGCGCTTGTCGGAGATGATGAGCATGGATGGGACAATGATGGTATCTTTAATTTTGAAGGAGGATGTTACGCAAAATGCATAAAACTCAGCAGAAAGAACGAACCAGATATATACAGTGCCATAAGACGGGACGCTCTGCTCGAAAACCTTGTGGTTCTTTCGGACGGAACAATTGATTTCAATGACGATTCTAAAACAGAGAATACAAGGGTATCTTATCCCATTTACCATATAAATAATATCGTAAAACCAGTTTCAAAAGCAGGCCATGCAAAGAAGGTCATCTTTCTTTCAGCTGATACATTCGGTGTGCTTCCTCCTGTCAGCCGGCTTACCGAAGAACAGACCAGGTATTACTTTCTCAGTGGATACACAGCTAAAGTAGCAGGGACTGAAAGAGGGATCGTGGAACCTGTTCCATCGTTTTCTGCTTGTTTCGGGGCAGCATTCCTGATGCTCGATCCGATTATATATGCGAATGAGCTTACAGCAAAAATGAAACTTCATAAAGCTGAAGCATGGCTAGTGAATACCGGATGGACAGCAGGACCTTATGGTATGGGAACCAGAATAGACCTGCCAACCACAAGGCTGATAATCAACTCTATACTTGACGATACCATAAATCAGAATGAATTCAATACCCTGCCTGTTTTTAATCTTAGCATCCCTGATAAAATTGAGGGGGTCAGAAGCAATATCCTCGATCCGTCAGCCGCCTGGGAAACACCTTTCAGATGGCATATTGCTGCAACCGATCTGGCATTGAAATTTATTAATAACTTCAGCAAATTTGCCTCAAATGAAGAGACTGCAGCCCTGGCTGAGTTCGGACCAAAAATCTGAAATCCGATAATAAGATGAACCTTGTTAACCTGCTGCTGACGTTAATACTATCGTACCTGCTGGGATCGATCCCTACTGCTGTGTGGGCCGGAAAAGTATTCCACGGCATAGATGTCAGGGAGCATGGGAGCGGCAATGCAGGTGCCACGAATGTCATAAGGGTACTTGGATGGAAAACAGGAATTCCTGTTTTACTTATCGATGTTCTTAAGGGATGGATGGCTGCGATGCTCCCTGAATTTTTTAACCTGGCAGGAACAGGAACAGCTCTTCTGACAAATTACCAGATACTGGCCGGATTGGCTGTGGTGATCGGACATATTTTTCCAATATTTTCCGGATTCCGGGGGGGCAAAGGAGTGGCAACAATTTTCGGGGTTCTTCTCGCAATACACCCGCTGCTTACTATATCCTGCCTGGGTGTCTTTTTGTGTGTTATGCTTATCACGGGATATGTATCACTTTCATCAATGAGTGCAGGAGTGGCTTTTCCTGTCTTATTGTTGTTATTCTTTAACACGCCGTCAGTTTTTTTCAAAATATTTTCAATTTTAGTCGCAATCGCACTGATATATACGCATAGGAAAAATATTTCACGGCTTCTTAAAGGAGAAGAAACAAAGCTCTTTAAGAGGAAAAAATAAAACGACAGATACTCACTCCCCAACCCCCTCTCTCCGCCAGTTGGCGGAAAGAGGGGAGTGATATCACTTTATTACAATCAATTCCCCCTCTCTCCGCCAGTTGGCGGAAAGAGGGGGAATTGAAGGGGGTGAGTATATGCAAATCCTAATACTGCTCCAGCAGTTGTATCCGCTTCTGTATCGGAGGATGTGTTGCGAACAGGTTACCAAATGAAAATTTATTTTCCTTCTGAGTTTCCTGCGGATTCTCAATAAACATCTGTGCTACGTCCTTTCGCTTCACTGCTTCAATTGTCGGATCAGCTGAAACTTTCTTCAGTGCAGAAGCCAGTGACTGAGGCCTCCTTGTAAGCTCAGCAGAGCCGGCATCAGCAAGAAATTCACGTTTCCTTGAAAGGGCAAATCTAAAGAGGGATGCCAGAAGATAACCCACCAGAGCCAGAATAAGTGCAATAAGAATTGCTCCTCCTTGTTTTTTACCCCGGCCCAGGCTTCCGAATCTCATGGATCTGAATAGCATTTCTGCAATAAATGCAAATATTCCGACGAATACTATTGATATTATCAGAAGTCTGACATCGCGGTTTCTTATGTGTGTAAGCTCATGAGCAATAACAGCCTCAAGCTCATCATCCTGCAGTTTGTTAATTATACCTCTTGACAGCGATACTGAATAAGTTTTTAAGTTAATCCCGCTTGCGAATGCATTCAGAGAATCGTCCTCAATAATGTTGACTTTTGGCATTTGCATCCCTGTTGAGATGCAGAGGTTTTCAACGAGGTTATAGACTCTTTTGTTATCTTTCCTTTCAAGGGGTTTTGAGTTCGTAGCCAGGTCTATTATCGCGGAATGAGAAAAATATGCAATAATAAACCATATTATTACTCCAATAGTTATCCAGGGTATTGTTGAAATGAAGGAGTGGTTGACATTAATCAGGGTAAACTGTTCGTTCTTCATTCCTATTGACGTGAAAAAAAAGAAAAGCCAGGTAAGACCAAAAAAGACCAAAGGGAACATAAACAAAATCAAAACTGAATTTGTATTGTTCTTTCTTATCTGGCTCTGCAGTCCGAAATACTTCATATTACTGGAACTTGATCTGAGGAGGTTCCTCTACCTCTGCACGTTTTTCTCCCAGCTCAAACATCGGTTCGCGTCTGAAGTTGAACAGGGTTGCAATGAGGTTTGAAGGAAACAATTCGGTAGCAACATTTAATTCCTTTGTTGCCGAGTTAAAAAATCTACGGGCTGCAGCGATCTTGTTCTCGATGTCGGCGATTTCATTCTGAAGATCAAGAAAGTTCTGACTGGCTTTAAGATCAGGATAAGCCTCCACAGAAACTTTCAGCCCGTCAAGGGCGCTTGAAAGCCTTGTTTCAGCAACTATCTTTTCATTAATAGTGGTTGCCTTCATCGCATTTGCCCGAGCTTCAGTAACTTCGGTAAGGACACCTCTCTCATGTACCATATAGCCCTTAACCGCTTCAACAAGCTGAGGAATCATATCATGCCTCTGCTTCAGCTGGACATCAACATCAGCAAACGCCTGTTCCCTGTTGTTTCTCAGTCTGACAAGCCTGTTATAAAGTGAGATAGCAAAAAGGATGAGGAGAACAATGATCGCGAAAATTACAAGTAATACTGTCATTTCTTTTGTATTTAAGGTTAATAAATTACACCTGTAAAATAAAATTTTAAACTAAAGATAGGTATTTTTGCTAAATGTAAATTCCGGATGATGGCTATTTAAAATTTATTTAATCTTACTCAACTAAAAACAAGTGATATGGAAAAGAGTTTAAAAGGGACCAAAACAGAACAGAATCTGCTTAAAGCTTTTGCAGGTGAATCACAGGCAAAGAACAGATATGAATTTGCTGCCAAAGTGGCTAAGGAAGAAGGGTATGAACAGATTGCCGCCATTTTCCTTGAAACAGCAATGCAGGAACAGCAGCATGCAAAAAGGTTTTTTAATTTTCTCGAAGGGGGAATGGTTGAAATAACAGCATCATACCCTGCCGGTAAAACAAGTACAACAAAAGATAATCTCAGTGCTGCTGCTGCCGGAGAACATGAAGAGTGGAGCGATCTGTACCCCGCATTTGCCAGAGTTGCTGCCGATGAAGGTTTTACTAATATTTCAACAGCTTTCAAAGCTATTGCTTCAGCTGAAAAAGTGCATGAAGAGAGGTACAGGAAACTACTGGAGAATGTGATGAAAGACCGCGTTTTTGAACGTGAGGGAAAAGTATTCTGGTACTGCAGGAAATGTGGTTATGTTCATTTCGGCACTAAACCTCTGAAAAACTGTCCTGCCTGTCTGCACCCTATGAGTTATTTTGAAATCAAAGCTGAAAATTATTAATTGATGATCGAGGGAAAAGAGATTCTTGAGCTTATACTTAAGCGTCAGAGCGACAGAAAATACAGCGATAAACCAGTTGATCCGGATAAGCTTGAAAGAATAATTAAGGCAGGAAGAATGGCCCCGTCAGCCTGTAATGCCCAACCATGGAAATTTGTAGTTGTAACCGATCCTTCGCTTATCAGCAAGCTGGCAGAAGCTTCCTCGGCCAAGGTGCTTGGGATGAATTCCTTTGTCGGTCAGGCTCCGGTTCTGTTTGTGATCGTAAGGGAAAATCCGAACCTTTCCTCCAGAGTTGGAGGTACCATAAAGAACAAAGACTATTCTCATATAGACATTGGAATTGCCTCGGAAAACATATGCCTGCAGGCAAAGGCAGAGGGTCTTGGATCTTGCATGATAGGATGGTTTGATGAAAAACAGGTCAGGAATACACTTGGGATTCCTTCATCCAAAAGAGTCGAACTGATAATTACCGTTGGATATTCCCTAAGTGAATACAGGGAGAAGAAGCGGAAACCACCGGAAGTAACTGTTTCGTTTAATAAGTACTAGATTTTCCGCCCCCCTTCCCCCCTGAAGGGGGGTTTTGCTAAAGTTGTAATTAAAGCCCCCTTTAGAGCCTGTCCCGATCTATCGGGAGGGTTGGGGGCATAGCAGGGGTTATTTCAGTAATTCCAATGCATTTTTAATTCTTTTCACTGCTTCAACAAGGAGATCATCTGAGTTTGCGTAGGAAATTCTGATACAATCAGGTGCGCCGAAGGCATCACCGCCAACAACTGCAACCAGTGCCTTGTCGAGAAGGAAGAGTGCAAGATCATCAGAATTATTGATCCTTAATTCTCCATGTGATTTCCCGAGATAAAATGAGATATCGGGCATTACATAAAAGGCACCCTGCGGGACCTTAATCTTCAAACCCCTGACCTCCTTAAGAAGCCCGCATATAAGATCACGGCGGCGAAGAAATGCCTCCTTCATCACCTGGTGGGAATTGCTTTTCCCTTCAATTGCAGCAAGAGCAGCCCTCTGGGCTATTGAACAGACCCCAGATGTGAATTGTCCCTGTAGTTTGTTGCAGGCCTTTGCCAGCCAGAGCGGCGCTCCGATATAACCAATTCTCCACCCCGTCATTGCAAAGGCTTTTGACACACCATTAACAGTGATTACACGGTCGTAAATGAAGTCAAAAGATGCCATGCTTACATGTTTGCCTTCAAAAATAATATGTTCATATATCTCATCAGAGATTATGAAAAGTCCTTCATGCTTTTCGACAATCCTGGCTATCTGCTCCATCTCTTCTCCACTATAAACCATACCTGTAGGATTCGAGGGGGAATTGAAGATAATAAGTCTTGTTTTGCCTGTGATAGCCGATTCCAGCTGGCCGGGTTTGATCTTGAAATCATTTTCCAGAAGCGAATCAACAACAACAGGCTTTCCACCGGCAAGAATTATCTGGTCATAATAACTGACCCAGTATGGAGCAAGGATTATCACTTCATCGCCAGGATTTATTATCGAGAGAATAACATTAATGAGCGAATGCTTTCCTCCAGCTGATACAATTATCTGATCGGGGCTGTAAATAATGCCGTTTTCTTCTTTGAATTTCCTCGAAATTGCTTCCCTCAGATCATTATAACCGGGAACTGGAGGATATTTTGTATAATTCTCATCGATAGCTTTTTTTGCCGCCTCTTTTATATAATCAGGGGTATTGAAATCCGGCTCACCAAGGCTTAGGCTGATGATATCCAGACCTTTGGCTTTAAGTTCTCTGCTCTTCTGAGCCATTGCAAGCGTCTGAGAAACTGACAATGATTTAATTCTGTCCGACAGGTATTCCATAATAGAATTATTAGTTTTTGCCTTTTAGTATTTTACTGTTTTATGTAAAACTCCCTTCCGAACCCTCCCCCAGGGGGGACGGAGAAATTGATAGTTTTTACCATCTTGGGGGTTAGGGAGTAAATCATGATTTTTAATGCCGGAATCAAATGTATAAAGTAAAAATCAAAAACAAAAAGAAAAATTTCCAGTCCAGATAAGTATTTAACAATCTAGGATTAATTTAACATTTTAGTTAAGGATTTTATCCTTTAACCCCTTTTCTTTTTTCCCCCACGGGAAGGCCGGGAAGGGGGTAATTTGAATCAGTGAAGATCTGCGATATCTGCGGGAAACCAAAATTCTTTTAAAAATATTATTGGAAAATATCTTACGTTTGTATTACAAATCCGAATTATCATGGAATATCTACTTGATATAATTAAAATCGTTATTCCGGCACTGCTGGTATTTCTGACATCCTGGATCCTTTTAAGTAATATGATCAGAAATGATCGGGAGAAAAGAAGGCAGGAAATTGTTCTTCAGGGAGCCAGGACAGTTATGCCCATCAAACTGCAGGCATATGAAAGAGTAGTACTTTTCCTGGAAAGAATATCACTCGAATCGCTTCTTATCAGGGTAAGCACTCCCGACATGACAGCAACACAGCTCCAGTCTGCACTGACAGCAACCATCAGGGGTGAATTTGAGCACAACCTTTCACAGCAGATATATATGAGTCCGCAGGCCTGGGAGGTTGTCAGGAATGCCCGTTCCAACACCATAAAAATAATCAACAACGAAGCTGAAAAGATTAAAGAGGATGCTCCGGGAATTGAATTGAGCAGGCAAATCCTCTCCAGAGTAATGGAACTGGATCAGGAGCCTACCAAGGCTGCAATTGATTACATAAAGGGAGAAGTTGGAAGGATGATCTAATCTGGTATGAGGTATGAGGTATGAGGTACGGGGTACGGGGCACTAGGTTCGCGGAAAGACTAATCGTATTGCGCAATTTAAAAATGCTGTAATTTTTCATACATAAATATACTAATTGATTTACCTCATACCCCAAACCCCGAACCCCGGACCATTTGAATTTAAAGTAACTCGACACTCCGTTTCACGAAAGTGCTAAGATCCTCTCCCTTCAGCATATTGTTTGCAAGCAATGCCAGATCGATCAGCTGTTTTACTTTTTTGTTTTCCGATCCGTAAGTTTCAAGTATCTCTTTCCTTGACGATTCAATAGTCTCGAGTTCTTTACGTAGTTTTTCAAGGTCATCCTTTTCGAACTGGCTTACCTCTTCAGGCTTCTTCTTGCTATGTTCCTTCTCAATAAAGGAGATCTCATCTTTCAGCCTTTCCCTTTCGGTATCGTTTTCCTGAAGTCTGGTTCCTTCCTGAACCTGCAGGTCATCAGATATCTTCACTATAAGGGGATGATTTAAATTGACCACAAGGTTAAAACTGTCAGGCAATTCACCATAGAAATTCATCCCACCTCCAAACTGTGACATTTCTTTCATCCGGCGCATAAATTCTGACTGGGTAATTACCACTGGTGCATCGGTTTCGTCAAGAGTCTCAGGTACAGCGTTATATATTTCTTTCGATTTCACCCTTACATTAAATACACTTTTGAGATCGTCTTGTCTTACCTGTGAAAGCTTAGATGCCCTGGGATCCTCTTTGTGAATAAGCTTATCAATTACATCAGAATCGACTCTGACAAATCGTGAATCCTTAAGTTTTGTCTCCAGATGATTGATCAGGTGAATGTCAAGCTGACCATCCAGGTTGAGCACATCATATCCCTTGCTTTTTGCCTTTTCTATATAGGTGTACTGATCAGTCGTATTGGTTGAATAGAGATAAACCAGCGTTTTATTCTTATCTGTCTGGTTATCCTTGATCAGTTTTTCGTATTCTTCAAATGTAAAATACTTGTCATCGGTGTTCTTCAGCAGGGCAAATTTGGATGCTTTTTCATAGAATTTTTCCTCGGTTATCATACCGTATTCAATGAAGAGTTTCAAATTATCCCATTTCTTCTCATACTCTTCACGTTTATTCTTGAATATTTCGTTAAGCCGGTCAGCAACCTTCTTGGTTATATGGGCCGATATCTTCTTTACATTCGAATCGCTCTGCAAATAACTCCTTGATACATTGAGCGGTATATCGGGTGAATCAAGCACTCCATGCAGTAGGGTAAGGAATTCGGGAACGATTCCTTCAACAGAATCAGTAACGAACACCTGGTTGGAGTAGAGCTGGATTTTATTCTTCTGTATCTCGATATTCGATTTGATTTTCGGGAAATACAGTATACCGGTAAGTTTAAAAGGATAGTCAACATTAAGGTGAATGTTAAATAACGGTTCATCACCTATTGGATAGAGTTCCCTGTAAAATTTAAGGTAGTCTTCCTCTTTCAGATCAGCAGGCTTCAGGGTCCATGCCGGTTTCGTATTGTTGATAATCTTATCTTTCCCGGTCTCAACATATTTGCCGTCTTTCCACTCTTTCTCCTGTCCGAAAGCAATCTCAACAGGAAGAAATTTGCAATATTTTTTCAGGAGCTCCTCCACCTTATTTTCTTCAAGGAAATCCTTTGATTCCTTGTCGATGTAGAGGATCACGTCGGTTCCCCTGCCTACCCTGGTTGTCTCCTCAATATGATATTCGGGGCTACCGTCGCAGGTCCATTTTACTGCCGGTTCTGTTTCATCCCACGACTTTGATATCACTTCAACTTTGTCCGATACCATAAAAGAAGAGTAGAAACCCAGACCAAAATGTCCGATCATCGAATTGACCTGATCTTTGTATTTCTCAAGAAAATCGTTTGCGCTCGAAAATGCTATCTGGTTAAGGTACTTGTCAATCTCATCGGATGTCATCCCGATTCCTGAATCAGAGACGGTTATTGTTTTCTTCTTTTTATCCACTGAAACCCTTATGGTCAGGTTGTTCAGATCGCCTTTAAAATCGCCTGCAGAACCCATGGCTTTAAGCTTTTGCGTTGCATCAACGGCGTTTGAAATAAGCTCACGCAGAAAGATTTCATGATCAGAATAGAGGAATTTTTTTATTATCGGAAATATGTTCTCGGTGGTTACTCCTATTTTTCCTGTTTGCATATCGGTAAATTTAACGGTTAAACATTATCAACGCCGGTTCTCATTCAAAAGATATGCCGTTCATTTCATACTGACAAATAGTCACTTTTTATTCCTGACGTCAACGTCTGATTTGAATTTCCAGACACCTTTTTCAAGGTTGTAAGTATCGAATGAGAAATCGGGGCCATATAATTCCTTATTGCCCTTTAAAGCAGGGGAAACAGGAACAAGATGATCAAAAATTATTGATTTTTCCGAAAGGAATTTCAGCGAAATTACGACTTCAGAGCTGTATTCAAGAACTTCCCTGTATTTTGTTACATCTCCTGTCACAAACAATTTCTTGCCAAAAACAATCCCACCATCAGGACCGAAACTCAGGATATCAATGATCTTGCGTGTAATTGACGGATTACCATAGTCAATACCTAAAACCACCCAATAGGTTTGTTTTGCCTGTTTAAAGGGTTTAAGATCATAATAAAGTGCTCCGTACCAGTCCTTCTCGGAATAAATAATATCGCTTTTTACAGGAGTTTCTTTGTATTTCGCTTCAAGCCGGTAAAGATGATTCGTCTTTCCTCTGTTGTTAATCAGATAACAATAATACCTGCTTTCAGAATCTTTAAGCAGAAGGTTCCAGGTAATAATTTTCAGGCCGGAATTCTTTGAAGTTATCTGTCCGAGATATTTCAGGTTAGGAAATTTATGTGTAAAAACGGTATCGGACTCCGCATAACTGTCAATAATGAATTTAATAGAGTCATTTATTCTCAGCTTCTCTGTATCCTCGTGGCTGGCAACCAGCCTGCCGAATAGCTTTTCCAGGGTTAATGATACATCCTGTCTGCGAGTCTGTCCTTCAGCTGCTGAAAAAATCCCTGATGCTGCAAATAAAAATACTACAAGAATTCTTCTCATTTTGTCATTCCGTTTATTTGTACATCATCCAGGAGTTTGCAGATCAGTCTGCAGGCAAGGGAGATCTCTTCTTCTTTGATTGTGAGGGGAGGTGCTATCCTGAAAGCATCATCACAGAAGAGGAAATAGTCAAGAATCAGGCCGAATTCAGGTGCTCTGGAAACAGCATTCCTTACAAATTCAGGACTGGTCAGCCGGACGGCAAGGAGAAGCCCCTCACCTCTTATTTCTTTTATAATGTCATGTTTAAGCAGATCCCTGAAGAGCTTTGACTTGCCCTGGCAAGATTCTATAAGCTTTTCCTCTATAATTACCTTCATTGAGGCAAGTCCGGCTGCACAGCACACCGGATGGCCTCCGAATGTTGTAATATGTCCGAGGGTTGGTTTTGACATAAGGGATGACATAATCTCAGCTGATGATATAAACGCTCCAAGGGGCATACCTCCTCCCAAAGCTTTTGCAAGGAGAAGTATGTCGGGGACAACTTTGTATTTGTCGATAGCAAACATATGTCCGGTTCTGCCAAATCCGGTCTGAATCTCATCGAAAATCAGAAGGGAATTTGTTGCGGTGCATTTCTTCCTGATCAGCTCAAGAAATCCTTTTTCGGGGGAGATTATTCCTCCTTCCCCCTGCACAGGCTCTATGATAACGCAGGCAGTTTTGCTATCAATAACATTCAGCGAATCAGCATCATTGAACCTGATCCTGAAAGTATCGGGCAGCAGGGGTCTGAATGCATTCCGGTATACTTCACTACCCTGAATGCTCAACGCACCGTGAGTGCTTCCATGGTATGAATTTTCAAATGAAATAATCTTGCTGCGACCTGTAAATCTTTTCGCGAGCTTCAATGCTCCCTCCACGGCTTCACTTCCTGAGTTAACGAAATATACAGAGCTAAGAGAAGCCGGAAGAAATTCTGCAAGATATTCAGCATATTTCACCTGTGGACTCTGGATCAATTCTCCATAAACCATCAGGTGCATATAATTGTCGATCTGTTCCTTAACAGCCTGCACCACTTTTGGATGACGATGCCCAGTATTGCTTACAGAAACACCTGATATAAGGTCGAGATATTTCTCTCCTGAAGGGCCATACATAAAGACACCTTCAGCTCTTAAAATTTCAAGCATTAGTGGAGAAGAAGAAGTTTGTCCCAGATGTTTCAGGAAAAGCTCTTTATTTGTAAGCATTTGACAGAAAGAAGATTATCTGGCCATCACATTAATATCACTCAGAAGAGAATCCCTGAATGATTTACCAACCGGAATATTCTTAAGAGTATGTCCGACCATTATATCAAGTGAGCTTTCCTTGATAGCCTGGATCATGCTCTTGTTTATGATAAATGATCTGTGGACCCTGATAAAGACTCCTGATGGAAGCTGGCTCTCGATGGCTTTCATTGTAAAGTGAATAGTGAACTTGTCGGTGTTGGTGTTCAGTGTTACATAATTTTCAAGAGCCTCCACAAAAACAATTTCCCTGAGCTTTAGTTTCACAAGTGAGGAGCCTTTTTTGATGAATATTTCCTCGTCACCTGATTTGCTGGCCTCCTTGGGTGCAAAATACCTTAAAACCTTATCGATTGCCTTGCAAAACCTGGCGTAAGAAATAGGTTTCAGGAGAAAATCGACTACATTGAAATCAAAAGCTTTCAGGGCAAATTCCCCACCTCCCGATACAATTATAATATTAGGCGGGTGGTCCAGGCTTCCGATCAGATCGAAGCCATCCATCTCCGGCATTTTTATATCGAGCAGTATAAGATCGACATCTTTCTGTTTGGCAATTTCATTTCTTGCAGAGACAGGATCATTAAATACACCAAGAAGATTAAGAGAGGCATATTTATTCACATACCCTTCAAGGAGTTTGCAGCTCAGTTTATCATC